>NZ_BBXH01000023.1:0-119208 GCF_001010305.1 Comamonas sp. E6 | reverse complement strand
GGGTGACGGTGCTACCCAAAGCACCATCCGGATTTCGGCATGTGTCGAATCCGGGCCAGCTTCGCCAGCGTGTACCAGTGCCGATCTGAGAATCGCCCCTTGCCGGGCGATTTTTCTTTGACCTCTTTTCAGGGTTGCCTATGACATCCAGGTCCGTACCGTCCCGTAATTCAGCGCAGGAAATTGCCGAGTCCGTGCAGTTCGAGCCTGAGTTCATCTCCGGCTTGCGCGAGATCTTTGAAACGCGCGTGGCCTTCAACCAGACCATAGGGCTCAAGATCGGCGAGATCACGCCCACGCTGGTGCAGGGGCATATCGCCATGCGACCTGATCTGGTCGGGCATTCGGCCTACCAGCGCATTCATGGCGGCGTGATCAGCGCCGGCCTGGACTCCATGGGCGGGCTGGCTGTGATGGCGGCCATTGCGGCCAAGCATATGGACGATACGCCCGCACAAAGACTGCATCGTTTTTCCCGGCTGGGCACAATCGATCTGCGTGTGGACTACATGCGCCCCGGCATCGGCAAGGAATTTCTGCTCACTGCCAGAGTGCTGCGCCTGGGCTCGCGGGTGGCGAATACTCAGATGGAGTTTCTGTCGGTGGATGGCGAGTTGCTCTCTACCGGCACAGCGGCCTATATCGTCTCTTGACGATCTCTGAAACGAGAGCATAAAGCGCCAGCGAAATATGGACGGGCAGCAAAACGTGCCTCAAAGACGGGCAAGTGAACGCTTGCCCGGATGCTGCCAAATCTTTCATTGTGTGAGATCAGGCAATGCATGCAAGTAACTGAAACTTATGAAAGCTTTGCTTACCGTTATTGCGAGATGACGGTAAATGTTGCTACTTATGCTGCATAGGATGGCACTTTCTGACTAGGAGATTCCTGCCATGGCTGTGCAAAACCCGTTCTTCGGCAAACGCGATAACGATAACTTTCCTTCACGCAGTTCCGTCACCGGGCTTTCGACAGCGAATACTGCTGCGACATCTGGCGCCAGCTCTCTGAGCAACGCGGGTCTTGGCACGGCACCATCCAGCACCATGCGTGCGGCTTCGACTGCAGCTCCCACCGCGCCTCTTGCGGAGGAAAACGGTGGCAGCAAGCTGACCGTCGGCCCGAACATCAAGCTCAAGGGCGTGGAAATCACGGACTGCGACACCTTGGTCGTGGAGGGAACGGTTGAGGCGACCATGAACTCCCGCGTCATCAAGATTGCCGAGCAGGGGGCGTTTCACGGTACGGCCGAGATCGATATTGCAGAAATCCACGGCAAGTTCGACGGTACTCTCACGGTGCGCGAAAAGCTGGTGATCTATGGCTCCGGCAAGGTCAGCGGAACGATCCGCTATGGCAAGGTGGTGATCGAAGAGGGTGGCGAGCTGACGGGGCAGATCGAAGCGGGAACCCGTTTCGGCACCAGCAGTTCCAGCAATGCCTCTGCTTCCGCCTGGAGCAAGAGCAGTGCCGGCAGCACCAGCAGCCAGGTGGGGGCTGTGGCCAGCAGCAATGAAACGACGGGTAGCGCTGCAGTCGCCTGAATCTCTGCGCACAGCCCATGAAAAAAGCGACCTCTAGAGGTCGCTTTTTTCATGCTCGACGTGTGGATCAGCTCTTGGCGGCCGCCTGAGCCTGGAGTTTCTCGCGCCAGGCACGTGTCTGCTCGGTATCAGGCAGAGACTGGGGCTTGCCGGTGGCATCAATGGCCACATAGGTCAGGCGGGCCTCGGTCACCTTCACATATTTGCCCTGGTCGGAAAAGCGCTCGGCAAAGACTTCCACATCCACGGCGACCGAAGTGCGACCCACATGCTGTACGCCCGCGTAAAAGGACAGAATGTCGCCCACGCGCACGGGTTGCTTGAAGATGAATTCGTTGACGGCCACGGTCACCATGCGGGTGTGGCTGATGCGCTGCGGCAGCACCGAGCCGGCCAGATCCACCTGAGCCATCACCCAGCCACCGAAGATGTCGCCATTGGCATTGACATCGGCAGGCATGGGCACGACTTTGAGAACCAGTTCCTTGTCGGCGGGCAGGGCAACGCTGGGAAGGTCGGGCGAACGGGGGGGCATGGAAATCTGTGACACGAATGGAAAGATTGAATTGTCCCTCAACATCGGGTTTCTACCATGTTGGCGAGAGAAAGCCACTAACGACGGTTCGGGCAAGTAAGTAGGGAGTAACTATGGGACGGTGTTTGTGGTGGGTGGGCGTGGGTCTGAGTGTGCTGCTGTCGGCCTGCAGCAGCCATCCGGTAAAAGCCCCAGTACCGGGTAGAGATGATGTGACACCAGCAACGTCGCTCAAGCCACTTGTACAGGCCGTGCAGCCCTCTTGCCATCCGGAGCCCTTGACCGGAGCGGCAGCGCTGGCCGGGCCTTTCACTTCAATGACGCCCGCTCAGGCCTTGCAGGCCGGTGCGCTGAATGCGCGTGTCTGCTGGGCTGGCGGGCTGCGCAGCATAGAGGCGGTCGGCGAGCAGCGCGATTGCATGGTTCTGATGCATGCCGAGTTCAGCGAGCAGGGCTTTCTGTCCTGGCCGCGCGAGGCAAGCTTCTTCAAGGCCTGCGGTGCTGGCCCGTATGACAGGCAGTTGCTGCAGCCCTTCACCCTGGTCTGGGTGAGCGCAAAAGTGACGGGACAGGCAGAATTCGTGGGTACCCAGATTCCCGTCATAGAAATAGACGCCCTCTACCGCGGCTCCGACTGCCTGCAGGGCGACACAGCCCCACAATGCGTTCACAGTTACCTGCAACCCCAGAAGAAGCCGCAGTAGCGGCAAACCAGTCAGACGGCGCCACGCTGCGTCGCCTCTTTCCCTACATCTGGCGCTACAAATGGCATGCGCTGGCGGCGCTGGCGTTCATGATCTGCGCCAAGCTGGCCAATGTGGGCGTGCCCATCTTGCTCAAGCATCTGGTCGATGCGCTGGATATCAAGCCCGGGCAGGCCCAGGCCGTGCTGGTGGTCCCCGTGGGTCTGCTGGCGGCATATGGATTGCTGCGCTTTTCCTCCACCATGTTCACCGAGCTGCGGGATCTGGTCTTTTCCAAGGCCACGCAAGGAGCATCGCGCTCTATTGCGCTGTCGACCTTCGAGCATCTGCATGCACTGAGCCTGCGTTTTCATCTGGAGCGCCAGACCGGAGGCATGACGCGGGACATCGAGCGCGGCGTGCGCAGCACCGAGTCGCTGATCTCGTATTCGCTCTACTCCATCCTGCCCACGCTGATTGAAATGGCGCTGGTGCTGGGCATTCTGGCCGTGCGTTTCGACATCTGGTTTGCCGTGATCACGCTGGCAGCGCTGGTGTTCTATATCGGCTTCACGGTCACCGTGACGGAGTGGCGCACCCGCTTCAGAAAAGAGGCCAATGCCCAGGAGTCGGCGGCCCATACCAAGGCCATCGATTCCTTGCTCAATTACGAGACCGTCAAGTACTTCAACAACGAACAGTTCGAGTCAGCGCGCTACGACGAGAACCTCGAAAACCTGCGCCGCGTGCGGCTCAAGAGCCAGACCACGCTGTCCATGCTCAACTGCGGCCAGCAGCTCATCATCGGAGCGGCGCTGGTGGCCATTCTGTGGCGTGCCACGCAAGGCGTGGTCGACGGCAGGCTGACGCTGGGCGATCTGGTCATGATCAATGCCTTCATGATTCAGCTCTATATCCCGCTGAACTTTCTGGGCGTGATCTACCGCGAGATCAAGCAGAGCCTGACCGACCTGAACCGCATGTTTACGCTCATGGACAAGGAGCGGGAAGTGGCCGATGCGCCCGGTGCTCAGCCCTTGCAGATCGACAATCCGCCGCCTGAAGTGCGCTTTGAAAACGTGCAGTTCGCCTACGATAGCGCGCGGCCCATATTGCATGACGTGAGCTTCACCATTCCTGCGGGCAAGACCGTGGCCGTGGTCGGTCCCTCGGGTTCGGGCAAGAGCACGCTGGCACGTCTGCTGTTTCGCTTCTACGACGTGCAGGGCGGCCATGTGCGCATTGCCGGGCAGGACATCCGCACGGTGACCCAGAGCAGCGTACGTCACTGCGTGGGCATCGTTCCGCAGGACACGGTGCTGTTCAACGACACGGTGGCCTACAACATCGCCTATGGGCAACCGGGCGCCACGCAGGAACAGGTGGTTGCAGCGGCCAAGGCTGCACGCATCCATGACTTCATCGAGCGCACGCCGCAGGGCTATGCCACGCGGGTGGGCGAGCGCGGCCTCAAGCTCTCTGGCGGTGAAAAGCAGCGTGTGGCGATTGCGCGCACCCTGCTCAAGAACCCGCCGATCCTGATCTTTGACGAAGCGACTTCGGCACTGGACAGCGCCAACGAGCGCGCCATCCAGAACGAGCTGCGCAGCGCGGCGCAGGGCAAGACCTCACTGGTCATTGCCCACCGCCTGTCCACCGTGGTCGAAGCGCATGAAATCCTGGTCATGGACAGCGGCCGCATCATCGAGCGCGGCACCCATGAGGAGCTGCTGGCCGCCGCAGGGCGTTACTCCAGCATGTGGAATATGCAGCTCAACCAGGCGGAGTCTGCGGAAATTCCCGCCTGAGTGCGCCACTTTTAGCCAGACTTCTCACAGGCCACCTCAGGGTGGCTTTTTTTTCGCCTGCATTGCTTGTGTGTATACATGTTGTTAGGTGTTTACCCTTGTTTTTCCAATTAAATAGCTGTTTTTTGATTTTTATGTATACATTTCTTCCATCTACCAAGAACTAAATACCCGCGAGACATGCCACCCTCCATTGCCCCCGCTGCTGCAGCGGAAGAAAACCATTCCCAGGTCGTGAAGGCGCAGCTGCAGCTGCGCGAAATGATTCTTGCCGGCGAGATGGCGGCCGGAGAGCGCATCTCCGAGCTGGTGCTGGCCGAGCGTCTGGGCATCTCCCGCACTCCCATACGCGCAGCGCTGATGCGACTTGAGCAGGAGGGCATGCTGGAGGCCACGTCCGGCGGGCGCGGCTACAAGGTGCGCGTGCTGTCCGAAGCAGATGTCTCGGACGCCATCGAGCTGCGCGGCACGCTGGAAGGTCTGGCGGCGCGCATGGCGGCAGAGCGCGGGGTGGATGAAGCCCTGCTGGCGAGAGCCGCGCGCTGCCTGGATGCCATCGACCGTGTGCTGGATGCCCAGAACTGGGGCGACGAAGCGTTTTCCGCCTATGTGGCCCTGAACTCCGAATTTCACGACATCCTGCTGGAGATGTCGGGCAGTAGCTTCATGCAGCGCGAGCTGGAACGGGTCAAGCGCCTGCCCTTTGCCTCCCCTTCGGGCTTTGTGGTGGCCGGCTCCGAGTCGCCGCGTGCGCTGCGCAGCCTGATCCTGGCGCAGGAGCAGCACCGCGAAGTGATAGACGCCATCGAGCACCGCGAAGGCGCGCGTGCCGAGGCGTTGATGAAAGAGCACTCGCGCATTGCGCGGCGCAATCTGCGCGAAGCCATGCGCTCGCCCGAGACCACGCGCGTGCCCGGTGCGCAACTGATTCGCGCCAGCCGCTGATGCACGGTCCGTGGCGCAGCAGGCGTTGCCCGGACCCGACCCCGACCGATAAATACAAGGAGACACCCACGATGAGCAAGCAAGCACAGCCCACCTATCCTCGCAACACCTGGTACGTCGCTGCCACGGCGGCCGAAGTCACGGACAAGCCGCTGGGGCGCCAGATCTGCGGCGAGCGCATGGTTTTCTACCGCGCCCTGGAAGGCAAGATGGCCGCCGTCGAAGACTTCTGCCCGCACCGCGGCGCGCCGCTGTCGCTGGGCCGCGTCTGCGAAGGCAAGCTGGTCTGCGGCTATCACGGGCTGGAGATGGGCTGCGACGGCAAGACGGTTGCCATGCCCGGCCAGCGCGTGCGCGGCTTTCCTGCCATCAAGAGCTATCCGGTGGAAGAGCGTTACGGCTTTGTCTGGGTCTGGCCGGGCGACAAGGATGCGGCCGATGCAGCGCTGATCCCGGATCTGCAATGGCATGACAACCCCGAGTGGGCCTATGACGGCGGGCTGTTCCACATCAAGGCCGACTATCGCCTGATGATCGACAACCTCATGGACCTGACCCATGAGACCTATGTGCATGCCAGCAGCATCGGTCAGGCCGAGATCGACGAGACGCCCTGCAAGACCGAGGTCCTAGGAGACAGCGAGGTGGTCACCAGCCGCTTCATGGAGAATATCGAGGCACCTCCGTTCTGGAAGATGGCTCTGCGCAGCAACGGTCTGGCCGATGACGTGCCTGTGGACCGCTGGCAGGTCTGCCGCTTCACCCCTCCCAGCCATGTGCTGATCGAGGTCGGTGTGGCACATGCGGGCAAGGGCGGCTATGACGCTGGGGACGAGCACAAGGTCTACAGCATGGTGGTGGACTTCATCACTCCGGAGACCGATGGCAGCATGTGGTACTTCTGGGGCATGGCGCGCAAGTTCAATCCCGGCGATGCATCGGTGACGGCAGCCATCAAGCAGGGCCAGCACAAGATCTTCAGCGAAGATCTGGAGATGCTGGAGCTGCAGCAGCGCAACCTCGAGGACTATCCGCAGCGTCAGCTGCTCAAGCTCAATATCGATGCTGGCGGCGTGCAGTCGCGCAAGATCATCGAGCGCCTGATCGACGAGGAGAAAAACGAGTCGGGTGTTGCGGCGCTGGCTTGAGCGGCAGCAGGCAGGGGCAGATCATGTCTGTAGATGGAGTAATCTTGCAGCTCCCCGAATCGGAGTCAGCGCTGTCCATAGGCAGCGCTGCCCTTGCTACGCTGCTGCATGGAATCGCCCACCACACCCAACCCGCTTTCCCTGGATCTCTACGACCAGCCAGGTCATCTGATTCGACGAGCCCAGCAGATTGCTGCGCTGCTGTTTCGAGAAGTGCTGGGCCCCGATGTGACGCCGGTTCAGTACGCCATCCTGCGCATGCTGCAAGAGTCTCCCGGCATCGACCAGGTGACGCTGGCGCGTCTTGTCGCACTGGACAACTCGACCACGGCCGATATCGCTGCGCGTCTGGAAAGCAAGGGCTGGATTCATCGGGAGCTGCTGCCAAGGCGTCAGCGCCGTTTGAGTCTGACCACCGAGGGCGAAGCCATGCTGGCCGCGTTTGTGCCCAATGTCTACGAGCTGCAGCAGCGCATGCTCTCCGCGCTGGAGCCCGAGGAGCAGGCGGAGTTCAAGCGTCTGCTGCGCAAGTTCGTGCAGTTGCACGACAGCACTGAAGCCGGCGAGCAAGCGGCGATCAACGGCTAGCAGCCCGTTCTGGCGCGGCGGCTTCATCACGATCACGCCGGCCAGCGCCGGCTGTGAACCGGCACGACTAGGGAATTCACTTGTGCTGGATCAAGATTTCATTCAGTAAACTGAATGTGATTCAGTATGCTGAATGAATGATAAAAAACAAGGAGACAACGATGGAACAGGATTTGCGCGCGCATCTGGACCAGCGGCCCATGACGACCTTCCAATGGTCGGTCATCGCGGTATGCATGGCCCTGAACATGATCGATGGCTTTGATGTGCTGGTGATGGCCTTCACGGCTTCGGCGGTATCGGCGCACTGGAAGCTCAGCGGCTCGGAACTGGGCTTTTTGCTCAGTGCGGGCCTCTTCGGCATGGCCGCAGGTTCGCTGCTGCTGGCGCCCATGGCCGACAAGCTGGGGCGCCGTCCGCTGATCCTGCTGTGCCTGGCCGTGTCCGGGCTGGGCATGCTGGCTTCGGCCTGGAGCCAGACGCCCATGCAGCTTGCGGTGCTGCGCGTGATCACGGGCCTGGGCGTGGGCGGCATTCTGGCTTGCAGCAATGTGATTGCCAGCGAATATGCCTCGCTGCGCTGGCGCAGTCTGGCGGTCACGCTGCAATCGACCGGCTATGCGCTGGGCGCGACCATTGGTGGCAGTATCGCGGTCTGGCTGCTGGCCCACCATGGCTGGCGTTCCGTCTTCATGTTCGGAGGTTGCTCCACGCTGGCGGTGCTGGTTCTGGCCTGGTTTGCCTTGCCCGAGTCCCTGGACTTTCTGCTGGTCAAGCGACCCGCCAATGCGCTGCAGCGTCTCAATGGACTGATCCGCAAGATGGGCCTGCCGGCACTGGGCTCCCTGCCTCAGGCCGTGGCGGCAGGCAGCGGTGAAGGCAAGCGCATGGGCCCTTTGCAGCTGCTGTCTCCCAAGCTGCTGCGCCCCACCTTGCTGGTCTGGCTGTCCTTCTTCTCGGTGATGTTCGGTTTCTATTTCGTGATGAGCTGGACTCCCAAACTGCTGGCGGCCTCGGGGCTGACGCCCGAGCAGGGCGTGACCACGGGCGTGCTGCTGAGCCTGGGCGGCATTCTGGGCGCGACCTTGCTGGGCCTGCTGGCGGCGCGTTTCGCGATTCACCGTGCGCTGGCGGTCTTCATGCTGGTGACGGCAGTGCTGCTGTGCTTTCTGGTGGGTAGCTCCGGTGCGCTGTGGATGTCATACACGCTGGCCTTCCTGATCGGCGTGTTTGTGAATGCCTGCGTGGCTGGCCTCTATGCGATTGCGCCGGTGGTCTACGGCAGCGATGTGCGCGCCACCGGTGTGGGCTGGGGCATAGGCATCGGTCGCATCGGGGCGATTGTGTCGCCGCTGGTGGCCGGTGGCCTGCTGGATGCGGCCTGGTCGCCCGATCAGCTGTACCTGGGTTACGGCCTGGCGTTTGTCCTGGCTGCCGTCATCGTGTCCATGCATCGTATTGCCGGCCCGCAGGCTGCGGACAGGCGCGCTGCATCCGAGACAGTGGCTGCCGCTCATTGACCAGGGAGACTTCGATGAACCAGATTTCTCAACCCATGAGCGCGGCCCTGCCGGCCTTTCCGCTGGATCAATGGTATGTAGCGGGCTTTGCCTGGGAGCTGAAGGAGCAGCCGGTGGCGCGTACCTTGCTGGGCCAGCCGATGGTCCTGTTCCGCACGGAAGATGGCAGGGTCGCGGCGCTGGAGGATCGCTGCTGCCACCGCGAGCTGCCGCTGTCCTGCGGCACGGTGGAAGCCGCAGGTCTGCGCTGTGGCTACCATGGCCTGCTCTTCAGCCATGAGGGGCAGTGCCTCGAAATACCGGGCCAGGATCGGATTCCGGCCAAGGCCTGCGTGAAGTCCTTCGAGCTGCGCGAGCGCGACCAGATTCTCTGGATCTGGATGGGCGCGACACCGGATTCCGCGCCGGGCACGGAGCCGCCGGCCTATGCCGTGCACAGCGACCCGCAATATCGTTTTGGCGGCGGCGTCTACCACTACGACGCTCCGTATCAGCTGATTCACGACAACCTGTTGGACCTGAGCCATCTGGGCTATGTGCACCTCAAGACCATAGGCGGCAACGCCCGCGTGCATATGAACGCGGATCTCAAGGTCAGCCAGGACGGGGACAGCGTGAAGGTGGTGCGCTGGATGCCGGATTCGGACCCTCCACCTACTTATGCACAGGCCTGGCCTTTTCAGAGCCGCATCGACCGCTGGCAGGAAGTGGAGTTTCATCCCTCGCATGTGCGTATCTGGACCGGTGCCATGGATGCCGGCCAGGACAGACTGGACAACCCGGAGCGCGAAGGATTCCATATGCGCGGCTTTCACGGCGTGACGCCGGAGACGGAGACCAGCGCGCATTACTTCTGGACGATTGCGACCAATCCGCATCCGCAGATGCAGGACACGACACAGCTGGTGATCGATCAGACGGCGGCCACTTTCGAAGAAGACAAGGTGGTCATCGAAGCCCAGTTCCGCAACCAGCAACGCTTTGGTTCACGCGCCGTGGTGGATATCCACGTGGATGTGGGCCCCAATCGCGCACGGCGCGTGATCGAGCGCTTACGCCAGGCCGGCGCGCAAGCCTCGCAGGCACTGGCCTAGCGACGCACAAGCAAAAGAGAAGTACCCGAGATGAAGACTGAAACCACGTTCGAGGTGCGCATTGCGCACAAGCAGGAGCAGGCAGCCGGTATCTGCAGCCTGGAATTGCGGGCTCTGGAAGGCGCCAGCCTGGCGCCGTTCAGCGCCGGCTCGCACATCGATGTGCACCTGCCTGGCGGGCTGGTGCGCCAGTATTCGCTGAGCAACGATCCCGCCGAGCTGGATCGCTATGTGATTGCCGTGCTGCGCGAGCCCGCCTCGCGCGGTGGCTCGGCGGCCGTGCACGAACAGCTGCAGGCCGGCCAGCAGATCACCATCAGCCTGCCGCGCAACCATTTCGAGCTGCATGCGCCGGCCCGCAAACACCTGCTGCTGGCAGGCGGCATAGGCATCACGCCGATTCTGGCGATGGCGCGCAAGCTGGCGAGCGACGGTGCGGATTTCGCACTGCACTACTGCGGCCGCTCGCGCGAGCGCATGGCGTTTGCCCAGACCATCGAGACTGCGCAATGGGCTGACAAGGCGCAGATCCATGTGGATGACGTGAATGGAAAGTCTTCGCTGGGATTGAGCGAATTGCTGCAGCAAAGAGAGCAGGGCCAGCATCTGTATGTGTGCGGACCCAAGGGCTTCATGGACGCCGTGCTCGACACGGCGCGAGAGGCGGGCTGGCTTGCCGAGCAGTTGCACTACGAGTTCTTTGCCGCCGAAGTGGAGCATCGCGCCGACGACGAGAGCTTCGAGGTGGAAGTCGCCAGCAGCGGCCAGGTAGTGCGCGTCACGCCGGCGCAGACCGTGGTGCAGGCGCTGGAGTCCATCGGCGTCTGCGTCCAGACCTCGTGCGAGCAGGGCGTCTGCGGCACCTGTCTGACGCGCGTCATCTCGGGTCAGCCCGATCACCGCGATATGTATCTGACCGAAGACGAGCAGGCGGCCAACGATCAGTTCCTGCCTTGCTGCTCGCGTGCCAGGTCGGGCCGTCTGGTGCTGGATCTGTGATGCAGGGATAGAGGCAGGCTTTGACCATGCGCGGGCAGGGCTGGCGCAGCCTGCTCAAAATAGGCGTTTTCCATGAAAGCGCCGCGTTCCCGCCATGAAGCCTGCCCTGCTAGTTCTGAACCTCCAGGTCCCCGCCCATCTGCAGCAGATGGAGCAGACCTTTGCCGACTTTGATGTGATCTATGCGCCCGAGGCCGATCAGGCCGAGGCCGCAATCGCCGCCCACGGCGCGCGCGTGCAATGTGTGTGCACGATTGGCGCGACGGGCCTGTCGGCCGCGCAGATGCAGCGCATGCCCCGGCTTTCGCTGGTCTGCGCCATGGGCGCGGGTTACGAGAACATCGACGTGGCCTATGCGAAAGCGCACGGGATTGCTGTCGGCAACGGCGTGGGGACGAACGACGACTGCGTGGCCGACCACGCCATGGGTCTGCTGATTGCCGCCGTGCGCGGCATCGTCAAGCTGGACAAGGCCACGCGTGCCGGCATCTGGCGCTCGGCCCTGCCGCTGCCGGCCAATGTCTCGGGCAAGCGCCTGGGCATCGTGGGGCTGGGCCAAATCGGCGCCAAGATCGCCAGGCGCGCGGCCGCCTTCGACATGCCCGTCGGCTATCACAACCGCAAGCCGCGCGAGGGTGTCGAGCACCAGTACTTCGGCGATCTGCTGGCGCTGGCTGCCTGGGCCGATGTGCTGCTGGTGGCCACGCCGGGTGGCGCGGGCACGCGCCATCTGATCAATGCCGAGGTGCTCGAGGCACTGGGCGAGAAAGGCGTGCTGGTGAATATCGCACGCGGCTCGGTGGTCGATACCCGGGCGCTGGCAGACGCCGTGCGCGCAGGCCGTCTGGCCGGTGCCGGGCTGGATGTCTACGAAAGCGAGCCGCTGCCGCCGCAGGAACTCATCGATCTGGACGCCGTGGTGCTGACGCCCCATGTGGGCGGCTGGTCGCCCGAGGCGGTGCAGAACTCGGTGGACCGCTTCATCGCCAATATGCGCTGCCATCTGGATGGCAAGCCCTTGGTATCGCCCATCTGAATGCTATTGAATTGAAAGCTTCTTGCGCTTGATGTGCTTGCATTTCAATTTGATTTGATATTGAAATTCACTTATATCAGGCGCTTATAGCTTTGATATTAATAGCAAAAAAATCCCCGCCACGGCAAGCCGTGCGGGGATTTTTACTATCTGCGGCGCCGTGCAGCTGGCGCGGACCAAACCAGTGACACCAAGCAAGGGCCGCCCCGCAGCGAGGGTGTCGTCCCCCTCCCGAAGAGAGAGGGGGAAGCCGCGGGGCCGCCTAGGCGTAGCGGCTCAGGGGGAGTTTATTTCTGACTAGCGGCAATGGCCTTTTCTGCCTTGTCGACCAGCGGTGCGCCGATCTGGCTCTTCCACTTGTCGAACACGGGGCGCGTGGCCTTGACAAAGGCTTCGCGCTCGGCAGCGTTGGGCGTGGTCACGGTCACGCCCAGGCCGGCCAGGTCCTTGAGCAGAGGCTTGTCGGCTTCGACCAGGCCCTTGCGAGCGATGGCGATTTCTTCCTTGGCGGCATCCAGCGCGGCTTGCTTGACGATGGCCTGGTCAGCCGGTGTCCAGCTGTTCCAGATGTCCTTGTTCACCACAAAGATCAGCGGATCGTTCATGTAGCCCCACATGGTCAGATGCTTCTGGCCCACGGACTGCAGCTTGGCCGCCATGTACACGCCGATGGGGTTCTCCTGGCCGTCCACGGCGCCGCTGGCCATGGCGGGCTGGGCATCGGCCCAGCTCATCTGCGTGGGGTTGGCGCCCAGGGCCGTGAAGGTGTCCAGGAACAGGGGCGAGCCCACGACGCGGATCTTCATGCCCTTGAGGTCGGCAGGCGTCTTGATGGCGTGCTTGGAGTTGGAGATTTCGCGGTAGCCGTTCTCACCCCAGGCCAGAGGCACCACACCGCCTTTTTCCAGGGTCTTGAAGATTTCCTGGCCCACTTCGCCCTGGGTCACGGCATCCACGGCCTTGAAGTTGGGGAAGAGAAAGGGCATGGAGAACAGGTTCAGCGACTTGACCTGCGGCGACCAGTTGATGGTCGAGCCCACGGCCATGTCGATCACGCCCTGGCGCAGTGCGGAGAACTCGCGCGTCTGGTCGCCTTGGACCAGCGAGGTGCCGGGGTAGAGCTTGATGTTGATGCGGCCCTGGGTGCGCTCGCGCACCTTGTCGGCCCACAGCTCGCCGCCCTTGCCCCAGGGGAAGGCCGTGCCCAGCACCAGGGACATGCGGTATTCGCTCTTGTACTTGGTCTGTGCCATGGCCATGGGCGATGCAAAGGCCAAAGCGGCGGCCGTGGCCACTGCGGATGCGAGGAAGGTACGAAGTTTCATTTGGTTTGTCTCCCTTTTAGAAACGAAAAAATGCTTTGCTTGTTGGATGCATTGCACATGGAATCAGCACGGCCCATCTCAGCGGACACCGCGCAAGGGCCGAAGCTGGCCGCGCCGCCCCGCAGCGCTGGTGTCGTCCCCCTCCCGCGAAGCGAGAGAGAGGGGGGAAGTGGTGGGGCCGCCTAGACATAGCCGCTCAGGGGGTTAGTAGCCAAGTCTTGCGGGCAGCCACAGTGCGAGCTGCGGGAAGGCAATGACCAGAATCATCACGGCGAACATGGACAGCAGCATCCAGCCTACCCAGCGCACGGTGGACTCCATGCGCACGCCCGCAATGCGGCAGCTGACCATCAGGTTCACGGCCAGCGGCGGTGTGAACTGGCCCAGTGCCACCTTGAGCGTGAGGATCACGCCAAACCAGACGGGGTCCCACTGGTAGTGGTTCATGATGGGCAGCAGCAGCGGCACAAAGATCAGGAAGATCGAGATGCCGTCCAGGAACATGCCCACGGTGATCAGCAGCAGGATCAGCAGGCCCAGCACGCCGTATTCGCCGAGACCGGAGTTCACGATGGCATTGGCCACGGGATCGATCACGCCCAGGGTGGACAGCGAGAAGGCAAAAATGCCGGCCAGCGACACCACCAGCAGGATCACGGCCGACAGCTCGCCCGCTTCGCGCAGAATCGGGAACAGGTCGCGCACGCCGATGGTGCGGTGAATCACCATACCCACGAACAGTCCGTAGAACACGGCGACCACGGCGGCTTCGGTGGGGGTGAACCAGCCCATGCGCATGCCGCCCAGGATCAGCACCGGAGCGGCCAGACCCCAGGAGGCCTCGCGCAGGCTTTTCCAGAACGGAGGGCGGGGCATGGAGGCTTCGAGTGCGCCCATCTTGTGCTTGCGCGACATCCACACGGCGGGAATGATGAGCGCGATACCCGCCAGCACGCCGGGAATCATGCCGGCCGCGAACAGGGCCGGCACCGAAGCGCCTGGCACCAGTACCGAGTAGATGATGAAAGCCACCGAAGGCGGAATCAGAATGTCCGTTGCTGCGGCTGCTCCGACCACGCTGGCGGAGAAGCTCTTGGGATAACCGGCGCGGCTCATGGCGGCAATCATCACGCCGCCCACGGCCGCTGCATTGGCCGGCCCGGAGCCGGAGATGCCGCCCAGGAACATGGCCACGGCAATCGCCACCAGCGGCAGCATGCCGGGGCCGCGGCCCACGATGGCCACGGCAAAGTTCACCAGCCGCAAGGCAACGCCCGAGCGATCGAAGATGGAGCCCACGAGCACGAACATGGGAATGGCCAGCAGCGGATATTTGCCCAGCCCGGCATAGAAATTCTGCGGCACGGCCAGCAGACCGAACCACTGTGTATCGGCATTGGCCAGGGCAATCGCGGCCGCACCGGCCAGACCGAGCGCGGCGCCTATGGGCACGCCAATGAACATCAGGCCCAGAAAGGCCACGAACAGCAAGGTGGCGATCATGCGATCTCCTTGCTGTGGTCTTTTTCCACGGGTTCGTCAGGGAAGGCGCCGGGCTTGCCCTGGCGGATGAACAGGCCGATGGCGCGTGCGGTGATCAGTGCCGAGACCACGGGCAGCCAGATCGAATACCACCATTGGGGCAGGCCGATGCCGGGCGAGGTCTCCTCGAAACGGAAGTCGTCCCAGACCACGCGCACGCTGAGCACGGCAATGATGGCAAACAGCAATGCCACCATC
This sequence comes from Comamonas sp. E6, assembly GCF_001010305.1. Classification (NCBI taxonomy): domain Bacteria; kingdom Pseudomonadati; phylum Pseudomonadota; class Betaproteobacteria; order Burkholderiales; family Comamonadaceae; genus Comamonas; species Comamonas sp. E6. Next base: position 104,242 of record NZ_BBXH01000023.1, on the reverse strand, counting down.
AGAGAGCCGAACCGGGCCAGTGCCTTGCGGCGCTGGACGGAGCCGCTGTCCGAGAAGAACTCGATGCGGATATGCTGATTGCGGGCCACGGCGGCAGAGCCTGCGACCAGGGCCAGCAAGATCATCAGAAAGACCGAGATTTCCTCGGTCCAGGCGAAGGAGGAGTTGGTGAAGTAGCGCACCAGCACATTGGCAAAGGTGATCAGGGCCAGAGCGGCCATGATGATCACGGTCAGCCAGTCTTCAATGCGCAGGGAACGAGGCTCGTCCGGGCGCGCGCCGGCATCGGCGGCACCATCGGTCTCGGGAGGAGTGGAGGACATGAACGCGGAAAGTCAGAAAAACACACAGGAGTCAGGGCAGCTCGCCTGAATGGCGTGATCCGCGCGCACTCGATGAGAATGCCCTTATGTTCACGACTTACGCAAAACGGGTTCCGGCAAGACGATTGCCTCAGGAGGCAGGCCGCGTTGCATTCTTGTTTGCGTAAGTCCTTATGTTGTTCCTTGACCTTCACGGCGTTGTGCGCCGGGATGGCTTGGAGCGAGTAGACACACCGGATAGATGTGAACAAATATTATCAAGGTATCTATGTCGCAGGGCTTACGTCCGGCGGCAGGCATTACCCTAGGGTCTGGCGACCAAGGCATGGCTCATCGTCGAGTCTGTGTTTTGTCCCGTTTACTAGCCAACAAGGATTACCTCCGTTGCACAGCTTTGGTGCAGGGCAGCGGATAATGAGAGTCTATGGAAACCAAATGGCTTGAAGATTTTGTCAGCCTTGCTGAAACCCGCAGTTTCAGCCGCTCGGCCCAGCTGCGCCACGTTACGCAGCCTGCGTTCTCGCGCCGCATCCAGGCGCTGGAGGCCTGGGCGGGAACCGATCTGGTCGACAGAAGCTCGTATCCAACGCGACTGACGCCAGCAGGCAAGACCATGTACGAGCAGGCGCTGGAGATACTGCAGTCCCTGCAGAGCACCCGCACCATGTTGCGTGCCCACGTCAGTGCGGGCAAGGGCATGGTGGGCTTTGCCGTGCCGCATACCTTGGCGTTCACGTTCTTCCCGAACTGGGTTTCGGCCGTGCACGAGAAGTTCGGTCCCTTCCGCAGCCGTCTGTTCGCACTCAATGTGCATGATGCGGTGATGCGTCTCGTGGAAGGTGGCTGCGATCTGTTGATTGCCTACTACCACTCTTCTCAGCCCTTCCAGCTGGACCCTTCGCGCTATGAGATGGTGAGCCTGGGGCATGAGGTGCTGGCTCCGTACTCCAAGCCGGACGAGAACGGCAACCCCATCTTTGCCCTGCCCGGCCGCCAGGGTCAGCCGCTGCCATACCTGGGCTATGCCGCTGGCGCTTATCTGGGGCGGGTGACGGAGCTGATCCTCAAGGAGGCGGCCGAGGCCGTGCACCTCGAGCGCGTCTATGAAACCGATATGGCCGAAGGCCTCAAGGCCATGGCCCTGGAAGGTCATGGCGTGGCCTTTCTGCCCTACAGCGCGGTACGCGGCGATCTGGAGTCCGGTCGACTGGTGCGTGCAGTGCCGGAAGGCGTGACCGGTTTTCAGATGGACATGGAAGTGCGGGCCTATCGGGAAAAACCCACGGGCGATGCCCCTCAGGGAGGAGCTGCCGCGCTCTGGAACTTCCTCAAGGAGCAGGGCGAGATTGCGGGTGGCGAGGTCAAGGCTGTGTAACCTGATCGAGTGTTGCTTTTCTTCCAAAAGGGCCAGTTGGCCCTTTTTTTGCTTGTGTGACCAGCTTGCCGTGATTTCAGGTGTTTTACTGGTGAAAACCCTAATGTTATGCATCGGGTTAATACTGAATATGCAAGTTGCGCATAAGGATTTTTGCCATCGGCATTGGCTTGTGAAATCACGAAAGCATTAGAGTTCGCAGCTTGCACAAAAAGAGGTGCTGCTTTGCAACACAAGATTGAGGCGGTAAGTAGGTGGTTGCCTTCCTGAATCACCTACGGGAAAAGTCTTAGAAATGATTGCATTTCAGCCATCTTCATGACTGCACAATGTGTGCAGTACATTTGTTAACGCAACCTGTCCACCCTCACAAAGGGCGATGCGTTAAGGAGTGGCAAGCGTTTTTGGTCCTTACCAATAGGAGATCCGTATGAAGAAGCATTTGTTGGCCATCGCCGTAACCGCACTGGCAACTGGCACCGTGTTTGCCCAGGCCAATGACACCTTGGCCAAGATCAAGTCCACCGGCAGCGTCACTCTGGGCGTGCGTGAATCGTCCGGCCTGGGCTATACGCTGGGCAATGGCAAATATGTAGGCTTCCATACCGAAATGGGTGAGCGCATCCTCAAGGACATCCAGAAGCAACTGGGCCTGACAGCGCTGGAAGTGAAGTACCAGCCCGTGACCTCGCAAAACCGTATTCCTCTGGTGCAGAACGGCACCGTGGACATCGAGTGCGGCTCCACCACCAACAACACGGCTCGTCAGAAGGATGCAGCCTTTGCCTTCACCACCTATGTGGAAGAAGTGCGCATTGCCACCCGTGCCAACTCCGGCATCACCGGCATCAAGGACCTGAACGGCAAGACCATCGTGACCACGACGGGTACGACTTCCGTGCAGACCCTGCGCAAGAACAAGCGCGCTGACGGCCTGACCTTCAAGGAAGTCATGGGCAAGGACCACGCCGACAGCTTCCTGATGCTGGAAACCGGCCGCGCCGATGCCTTCATCATGGACGGCTCCATCCTGGCTGCCAATATCTCCAAGTCCAAGGCTCCCAACGATTACAAGATCGTGGGCGAAGTGCTGTCGGTGGAGCCCATCGCCTGCATGATGCGCAAGGACGATCCCGCCTTCAAGAAGGCTGTGGACGAATCCATCGTGCGTCAGATCAAGGATGGTTCTCTGACCAAGCTGTACGACAAGTGGTTCCTGCAGCCCATTCCTCCCAACAACGTGAAGGTGGGTCTGCCACTGTCGGCAGCGACCAAGGATGCGTGGGCTCACCCCAACGACAAGCCCATGGAAGCTTACGAAGTCAAGTAATCCCGCCTATAGGTGTACCGCCCCTTCTGCCAAGCGGTTAGAAGGGGCTTTTTTGTTGCGAGGGCCGGTGTGAGCGTTTGCCCTCATAAACCAAGAATGAAAGAGGTGCTCGTATGAGTTGGGATTGGCAGGTGTTCTGTCAGGACACCATTACCCAAGAGGTCGGGCAGAGTTGTTTTGGCAAGAACGGTGACATCACCTATCTGGATTGGATGATGTCGGCCTGGGGCTGGACCGTGTCGGTGGCATTGCTGTCGCTGGTCATCGCTCTGGTGCTGGGCGCAGTCATCGGTACCTTGCGTACCTTGCCCGATCGTCCGTGGATAGTGCGCCTGGGCAATGCCTGGGTGGAGTTGTTCCGCAATATTCCCTTGCTGGTCCAGGTGTTCATCTGGTACCACGTGGTTCCGGCCATCTTCCCCGCAATGAAGTCCCTGCCGGGCTTTGTGCTGGTGGTGTTTGCGATCGGTTTCTTCACCTCTGCCCGTATTGCCGAGCAGGTGCGCTCCGGTATTCAGGCTTTGCCGCGGGGCCAGCGCTACGCCGGCATGGCAGTAGGTTTCACGACCTTCCAGACCTACCGCTATGTGCTGCTGCCGATGGCGTTTCGCATCATCATTCCGCCGCTGACCAGCGAGGCCATGAACGTGTTCAAGAACTCGTCCGTGGCGTTTGCCGTGTCCGTGGCCGAGCTGACCATGTTCGCCATGCAGGCCCAGGAAGAGACGGCTCGTGGCGTCGAAATTTATATGGCTGTGACAGGTCTGTATGTGATTTCTGCCTTCATCATCAACCGCATCATGGCCTTCATCGAGAAGCGTTCTCGCGTGCCCGGTCTGATTGCAGCCAGCGGTGGAGGCCACTGATATGAATCTCAACCTCGACTGGTCGTTTTTCTCGTGGGACCTGTTCAGCAACTTTGTGCTGAAGGGGCTGTATTTCAGCGTGTCCTTGACCGTGATCGCCACGCTGGGCGGCATCTTCTTCGGCACCTTGCTGGCGCTGATGCGCCTGTCGGGCAAGAAGTGGCTGGACCTGCCTGCCACCATCTATGTCAACGGCATGCGCTCCATCCCGCTGGTGATGGTGATCCTGTGGTTCTTCCTGCTGATGCCCATGCTGATCGGCAAGCCCATCGGCGCGGAGACTTCGGCCATCATCACCTTTGTGGCGTTCGAAGCAGCATATTTCTCTGAAATCATGCGCGCCGGCATCCAGTCCATTCCACGTGGACAGGTGTTTGCCGGCCAGGCACTGGGCATGACCTATGGTCAGAACATGCGTCTGGTGGTGCTGCCTCAGGCCTTCCGCAACATGCTGCCCGTGCTGCTGACCCAGACCATCATCCTGTTTCAGGATACCTCGCTGGTCTATGCGATCGGTGCCTACGACATGCTCAAGGGCTTCGAAATCGCCGGCAAGAACTTCGGCCGACCCATCGAATCCTATCTGGCGGCTGCCGTGACCTATTTTGTGATCTGCTTTGCACTGTCTTGGTTCGTCAAGCGTCTGCACAAGAAGATCGCCATTATTCGATGAAACACCCCCTGAGTCGCTTCGCGCCCTCCCCCTCAAGGGGGACGACGGCCTCGGCTGCGGGACGGCCCTTGCTGGCTGTCCCTGGCCTGACCGAGCCCGCTGCAGGCGCTGCGATGGATCACTGACAAAAGTCGGAGTGAAAAATGATTGAACTCAAGAACGTTTCCAAGTGGTACGGCAGCTTTCAGGTGCTGTCCGATTGCTCCACCAATATCAACAAGGGCGAGGTGGTGGTGGTGTGCGGCCCTTCGGGCTCCGGCAAGTCCACGCTGATCAAGACCATCAATGCGCTGGAGCCCTTCCAGAAGGGCGAGATCTTTGTGGACGGCACGGCAGTGCACGATCCCAAGACCGATCTGCCCAAGCTGCGCAGCCGCGTGGGCATGGTGTTCCAGCACTTTGAGCTGTTTCCCCACCTGTCGGTGACGGAGAACCTGACCATCGCACAGATGAAGGTGCTGGGCCGCAGTGCTGCCGACGCCAAGACCCGTGGCCTCAAGATGCTGGACCGCGTGGGCCTGACCGCTCACAAGGACAAGTTCCCCGGCCAGCTCTCCGGCGGTCAGCAGCAGCGCGTGGCCATTGCGCGCGCTCTATCCATGGATCCCATCGTCATGCTGTTTGACGAACCCACTTCGGCACTGGATCCCGAAATGGTCGGCGAAGTGCTGGACGTGATGATGGGCCTGGCCCATGAAGGCATGACCATGATGTGCGTGACCCACGAAATGGGATTTGCGCGCAAGGTGGCCAGCCGTGTGATCTTCATGGACGTGGGCGGCAAGATTCTGGAGGACTGCAGCAAGGAAGAGTTCTTCGGCCATCCCGAAAACCGCCAGCCGCGTACCAAGGAATTCCTCAACAAGATCCTGCAGCATTGATACCGCAGGCAAGCCGCAAAAAGGCGCTCGCAGGAGCGCCTTTTTTCATGGCGGCCGGGCCGGACTGCCGGTCAGCATTGCAGCACGTCGCGGGGGGCGCGCATCAGCGTGCTTTGACCAAACAGGCTTTGCACCAGGTCCACCACCAGCTCCGCCGTCTGGTTGCGCAGGTCCAGGGCCGGGTTGAGCTCCACAATGTCCAGCGAGGCAAGACGGCCGGAGTCGGCAATCATTTCCATGCACAGCTGGGCCTCGCGGTAGGTGGGGCCGCCGCGTACCGGTGTGCCGGTGCCGGGAGCAATGTCAGGATCGAGAAAGTCCACGTCAAAGCTCAGATGCAGGTGGATGTCCCTGTCGTTGCGTCCCAGCAGGCTGACCAGGGCGCGGCGCATCACTTCACGCATGCCCAGTTCGTCGATGGCCCGCATGTCGTAGACCTCCAGCCCCAGCTCTCGGATCATGTGCTTTTCGCTCTCGTCCACGCTGCGCAGGCCGATCTGGCAGAACGATGAGGCGGGCAGGGCGGGAGTCGTGCCGGACAGCGAGGCCAGTTCCGTCGGTCCCAGTCCGCAGAGGCTTGAAACCGGCATGCCGTGCAGATTGCCCGTGGGCGAACTTTCGGGGGTGTTGCAATCCGAATGGGCATCCAGCCAGAGCACGCGCAGCTGCTTGCCCGTGGCGCGGCAATGGCGGGCCACGGCGCTGATGGAGCCTGTGGCCAGCGTATGGTCGCCACCCAGCAGTATGGGCAGCCGGTGTTGCTGCAGCACCTGCAGCACCGCGTCATGGGCGATCCGGTTCCAGCTCAGGCATTCGGCCAGATTGCGCAGACCCTGGGCATCGCGCGCGCCACGCGGGTTGGCGGGGCCGCTCAGATTGCCCAGATCGCTGACCTGCACCCCCAGCCGTTCCAGCGCAGGACCGAGCTGGGCCACACGCAGGGCATCGGGCCCCATGGCCGCGCCAAGGCGCGAGGCACCGATATCGGTGGGCAGACCGATCAGTGTGGACGATGTGTATGCCATGAGCCGCTCCGCTTCAGGCCGTCTTACGGGCCGCAAGATTGATGATCTGGGGACTGGCTGCCTGTCTCACCATGGCAAACAGATCCTTGGGGTCGGCGAGCTCCGGCACCAGCTCGATCTGTGACAGCAGGCCTGCGCCTTGCGCCAGACTATGCATGGTGCGCAGCGCCGAGTAGTCCTCCAGCGCGAAGCCCACGGAGTCGAACAAGGTGATCTGGGCGTTCGATGTCCGGCCCGGCGCCAGCTTCTGCAGCACGCGCCAGAGCTCGGTCACGGCAAAGTCGGCGGGCATTTGCTGCAGCTCGCCCTCGATGCGCGTCTGAGGCTCGTACTCGACAAAGACCTGCGCACGCTGCAGGGCGCTGGCATCGAACTCTGTCTTGCCGGGGCAATCACCGCCCACGGCATTGATATGCATGCCGGGCTCCAGCAAATGCCCGGGGATGATGGTGGCGCGGGTCTTGTCGGCGGTGGCGGTGGTCACGATGTCCGTGCCGGCCACGGCGTCTCGCACGCTGGTGCAGACGATGGCCGTAGCGGAAAAATCGGGCAGGAACGGCTGCAGGTTGTGCAGCAGCTTTTGCGAGGCCGCAGGGTCGATGTCGAACAGGCGCAGCTCGCGCACGCCCAGCAACTCCATGAAGGCCAGAGCCTGGAATTCGCTTTGCGAGCCATTGCCGATCAGCGCCATGCTGCGGTTGCCGGCGCGCGCCAGATGGCGCGCAGCCATGGCGGATGTGGCGGCGGTGCGCAAGGCCGTGGTCAGCGTCAGCTCGCTGACAAAGCGCGGCATGCCGGTGGCGACATCGGCCAGCGCGCCGAAAGCCATCACGGTGGGAAGGCCCAGGCGTGGATTGTGCGGGTGGCCGTTGACGTATTTGAAGGCGTAGTCTCGCGCATCGGCCACCGGCATCAACTCGATCACGCCGCTGGCTGAATGGGCGGCTGTGCGCGCGCTTTTGTCGAAGTCCTGCCAGCGGCCGAAGTCGGCCTCCAGGGCTTGGCTGATCAGGCGCAGCACCTGGGTGATGCCGATGCGCGCGACCAGCCGGGCTGCGTCGCTGGCGCTGAGAAAGTCGGTCCGGAATGGTGTGCCGGCCAGAGCTTGAGGAACAGACATGAGACTTCCTCCTTGACCCCATTTTTGAGGATTTCAGCGCCAAATGCCAGAGGAATGCCTGGGAAATACCCAAGAGCTGGACCCATGACCGCGCTGTGCGCAGGTCCAGGACAGGGCCCGCATGGGTTTGAGTGCGGGCCTGTCGCCAGCGAAGATGGGACAATGTCGGCCATGACTCAGACCATCACGATTACCCGCCCCGATGACTGGCACTTGCACGTGCGCGATGGCGATGCCATGCGCTGCGTGGTGCCGCACACTGCCCGCCAGATGGGCCGTGCCATCATCATGCCCAACCTCAAGCCTCCGGTCACCACGGCGGAGATGGCTGCGGACTACCGCGCCCGCATTCTGTCGGCTGTGCCTGCAGGCAGCCAGTTCCAGCCGCTGATGACGCTGTATCTGACGGACAACCTGGGCCCTCAGGAAATCGTGCGCGCCAAGGAGGCCGGCGTGGTGGCCTGCAAGCTTTATCCCGCAGGTGCCACGACCAACTCCGACCATGGCGTGACTGATCTGCGCAAGATCTACCCGACGCTGCAAGCCATGCAGCGCGAAGGCCTGGTGCTGCTGGTGCATGGTGAAGTCACCGATCAGAGCATCGACCTCTTCGACCGCGAAGCCGTGTTCATCGAGCAGCAGCTCAAGCCTCTGCGCAAGGATTTTCCCGAGCTCAAGATCGTCATGGAGCATGTGACGACCAAGGAAGCCGCCGAGTACGTGGCTGAGGCCGATGATTTCCTGGCTGCGACCATCACGCCCCAGCATCTGCTGTTCAACCGCAACGCCATCTTCCTGGGCGGCGTGCGCCCGCATTTCTATTGCCTGCCGGTCCTCAAGCGCGAAACCCATCGCCTGGCGCTGGTGCAGGCCGCTACCAGCGGCAGCAGCAAGTTCTTCCTGGGCACGGACAGCGCACCCCATGCAGCGCATCTGAAGGAAGCCGCGACCGGCTGCGCCGGCTGCTACAGTGCCCACGCCGCCATCGAGATGTATGCGGAGGTGTTCGACGGCGTCGGGGCTCTCGACAAACTGGAAGCCTTTGCGTCCTTCAACGGCGCCGACTTCTACGGCCTGCCCCGCAACACCGACACCATCACCCTGGTCAAGGAAAGCTGGACACCGCCCGTGAGCTTTGCATACGGCGAAGGGGCGCAGCTCAAGCCACTGCGCTTTGGCGAAGCCCTGCCCTGGAAGATGCTGGATTAAAAACAGTAGCTGCAAGCGCCTGTTTTTACTTGAATCAAAGGTGTTTCCGGTCTGAAATCAATAAAGGAGTTGCGCAAGCTGCTCCTTTTTTAGTTTGGCTTTGAGCGTGGCCTCGGTTAGGCTTGGCCAAACAGCGCTCAGGAGATTGCATGCCCAACGATGTCCAGCCCAAGATTGCCTTGCTGATCGATGCCGACAATGCGCCCGCAGAGATGATTGACGAGATATTGACCGAGCTATCCACCTTCGGCCTGATCAATATCCGCCGTGCCTATGGCAACTGGACCAAGGCCGGTCTGCATGGCTGGCAGAGCAAGCTGCTGGAGTACGCCGTGCGGCCCATGCAGCAGTTTGACTACTCCAAGGGCAAGAACGCGACCGACATGGCCATGACGGTGGATGCCATGGAGCTGCTCTATACCGAAAAGCCCGATGCCTTCGGCATCGTTTCCTCGGACGCCGACTTCACGCCGCTGGTCATGCATTTGCGCGCCAAGGGCGCTGCGGTCTATGGATTCGGCGCGGAGCAGACGCCCAGGGCTTTCGTCAATGCCTGCTCGCGCTTTCTGTATTTCGATGCGCTCAAGGAACTCGGCGACGGCATTGTCAGCCGCAGTGAACGCCGCGAGGCGCTGGAGGCCGAGGCAGTTCCACGTGCAGTGCCTGCGGCAAGCCAGCCATCCGAGCAGACCCTCCCTGTCAGCAATGGCAAGGTGGCAGGTGGCACGGGCGCTGCGGCCCCGGCATGCACCACGTTGCGCGTGCCTTCGCACATGCTCAAGGAAGACAGGCAGCTCATTGCCATGCTGCGCGATGCCGTCAAGGCGACGCAGGACGAAGCCGGCTGGGCACGTGTGGCTGCGGTGGGTACGCATATCGGTAACAAGCTGTCGTTTGATGCGCGCAACTATGGCTATGCCTCGCTGACCAAGCTCATGGCCGCGACCCAGGTCTTCGAGTTGCGTGACGAGGGCACGGCCCGCGTGGCGGTGCGCGATCTGCGTGGGCATCAGGACGAGGTGCTGCCTTGATGCAGCCAGCCGCAATGCCGTCAGTGGATTGGGCCATTGACTGGCAGGTGCCCTGGCTGGCACCGCTGCAAGCGCTTGGACGTCAGGTTCATGACCGGGTGCTGGGCGGTGCCGGCGTGGCCCGGGCCTTGCAGGAGGTGGCTGCCGCCCACGGACTGCTGCCGGGCTGGCAGTTTGTCGATCAGCTGCAGCTGCCTGCCGGTCAGGCCTATGAGGCATTCATCCACAGAGAGCGCAGCATTCCCACACGCGACAATCTGCATGACTTCTTCAACGGCCTGATCTGGCTGCACTGGCCGTTGCTCAAGCAGCGGCTCAACGCGCTGCAGGCGGCCGAGATAGAGCGCCAGGGCGTGGGGGCGCAGCGCGGGCGCCTGCGCGATTCGATCACGGTGCTGGACGAGAACGGCGGCTTGCTGCTCGCGCCGCAGGCACTGTGCGATGCGCTGCGCGACAAGCGCTGGCAGGAGCTGTTTGTGGCCCGGCGTGTGCTGTGGGCGCAGGCGCGCTTTCTTCCCATAGGCCATGCCCTGCTGGAAAAGCTGGTTCAGCCGCGCAAGGCCATCACCGCGCATGTGATCTGCGTGCCGCTGGGGCAGGCTCCAGGGCTGGCATCGCTGGCCGAGGCCGATGGCTGGCTGGACCATCAGTTGCGGACCCAGTCTTGCAATCTGGCCAGCAAGCCCTATCTACCAATTCCCATATTGGGAATCCCGGACTGGTGCCTGCAAAACCAGAACTTTTCCTTCTATGATGACTCTCTAGTTTTCCGAGCCCCACGTACCGCACAAACAACACAACAACGGGTACTGCCAGAAACAGAACTGGCTTGATGCGCATTCGTCCTGCACAGGCGGTGCCTCAGGGGTTCTGGTCATTTTGTCCCCTGTGTGGAGTACACCCTCGATGAAACGTATTGCCTTATTTCTACTGACCAATATCGCCGTGGTGGCGGTATTGGGCATCGTCGCCAGCCTGCTGGGCGTCAACCGCTACCTCACTGCCAACGGCCTCAATCTGGGCGCCCTGCTGGGCTTTGCCTTCATCATGGGCTTTGGCGGCGCCATCATCTCGCTGCTGATCTCCAAGCCCATGGCCAAGTGGACATCGGGCGTGCAGGTCATCAACGAGCCGCGCAACGCCGACGAGGCCTGGATCGTCAACACCGTGCGCGGCTTTGCCGAAAAGGCTGGCATCGGCATGCCCGAGGTCGGCATCTATGAGGGCGAGCCCAACGCCTTTGCGACTGGCGCCTTCAAGAACTCGGCCCTGGTGGCCGTGTCCACAGGTCTGCTCGAAGGCATGACGCGTGAAGAGGTCGAGGCCGTGATCGGTCACGAAGTGGCCCACATCGCCAATGGCGACATGGTGACCATGACGCTGATCCAGGGCGTGATGAACACCTTTGTGGTCTTCCTCTCGCGCGTGATCGGCTATGCGGTCGACTCCTTTCTGCGCCGCAACGACGAGCAAAGCTCCGGCCCTGGCATCGGCTACATGATCACCACCGTGGTGCTGGATATCCTGCTGGGCTTTGTCGCCGCCATGATCGTGGCCTGGTTCTCGCGCCAGCGCGAGTTCCGTGCCGACGCGGGTGCTGCCCAGCTCATGGGGCGCAAGCAGCCCATGATGAATGCGCTGGCCCGTCTGGGCGGAATGCATCCGGGCGAGCTGCCCAAGAGCGTGGCGGCCATGGGCATTGCCGGTGGCATCGGCCAGCTGTTCTCTACCCACCCGCCCATCGAGCAGCGCATTGCTGCACTGCAGAACGCCCGCTAAGCGTACGCATGTGTAAACGGCAGTAGCCGGTCTTTACCGCTGCTTCACAAGCCCCTGTCAACAACCGGCAGGGGCTTTTGCGTTGTAGGAGCATATACATGTCCCCGGACTTTCAGGAGTTGTGATGTCCTTCATCTCTCAAACCATGACCCGCCGATTGCTGCCGGTCTTGCTGCTGGGCGGCTCCGCTGCCCTGCTTACGGGCTGCGTGGTGGCCCCGGCCTATCCGGCTTATGGAACCGAGGTGGTTGCGGGCGACGTCTATGCACCCATGGCCCCGCCTCCCCTGATCAACGAGGTGATCCCGGTGGCTCCCTCGCCGGCCTATGTCTGGATCGGCGGCTCCTGGGGCTGGGGCGGCGGGCGCTACAACTGGCGTCCCGGCCGCTGGGCCATGCCGCCACGTCCCGGCTATGGCTGGCATGAGGGTGGGTGGAATCATGGTCCTGGCGGCTGGCATCACGGCGGCGGCCATTGGGGACCGCGCCGCTGAGGGCGTCCGCTAGGTGACAAGAGAGGGCATCCGCCCGCTAGGCGGGCCGTGCCGGCATCGCTAGAGTCGGATGCAGGAGGTTTGCCGTGAATCCTGCTCTTGTCACCCGCCGCGAAGGCGCTGTTCTCATCCTCTCCAATAACAACCAGGCAGCGCGCAATGCGCTGTCGCCCGAGTATTACTACGCGGTCATGGAAGCGCTGCGTGCGGCCGGCACCGATGCCTCGGTGGCCGCCGTGATTCTGACGGGCGAGGGCGGTCATTTCTGCGCTGGCGGCGATCTGAACCAGCTGGCAACGAGGCGCGAGATGCCGCTGGCCGAACGCCGCCTAAAGCTTGAGGATCTCAACCATCTGATTCGTGCCATACGCGACTGCCCCAAGCCTGTGATCGCGGCGGTGGAGGGCGCTGCCGCGGGTGCAGGCCTTTCTCTGGCCATGGCTTGCGACATGCTGGTGGCGGCAAGGTCGGCGGTTTTCTCGATGGCCTATGTGAAGGTCGGCCTCACACCCGATGGTGGCGCGACTTCGTTTCTGGCCGAGTTCATGTCCCGTCAATTGCTGACAGAGCTCTGCCTGACGGGCGAGCGCATCAGCGGCGAGCGCATGCATGCGCATGGCTGCATCAACCGTTTGACGGAGCCGGGCCAGGCCCTGGCTCAAGCGCTGGAGCTGGCGCGTCAACTGGCCCAGGGGCCGGAAGTGGCGACTGCGCGTATCAAGGCACTGTGCCGGGTGGCACACCGCCACAGCCTGGAGCAGCAGCTGGCGCTGGAGGCCGACCATATGGTCGAGGCCCAGGGCAGCGAGGAGTCTCGCGAAGGCATTGCGGCCTTTCTGGAAAAGCGTGCGCCTGATTTTGCCAGGCTGCGCGGAGCCTGACAGGTCGTACTCGACGGCCTAGCGAACCGTGTAGTTGAGCTGGAACATCACGCCGGCATTGCCCAGCACATTGATCTGGGTGCCCCAGTTGCTGTTGAAGTCGTAGCCCACGGCCGGAATGGCCGTGATGCCCCAGCCATGCCTGTTGTTGAACGGGATCTTCTTGTTGTACGGAAACTTGTAGCCGTGAATGATGCCGCCCGTGACCTTGAAGAAAAGGCCTGGCACGCTGTCAAAAGGCCTGAATCGCCAGCCGTAATAGGCGTACTGGCTGGGCTGGCCGAAGGAGTTCCTGAAATAGGCAAATCCCGCGATATGGCGCTCGTCCAGCTCCTTCTCGGCCTGGATCAGCCAGACATAGGCGTGCTTTTGTTCGTCGGGCTCGAAATCGTTTTCCTTTTTGGCATCGGAGAAATGCCAGTCCAGGGGGGCGTAGCCGAGCATCCAGCCCGATAGCGCCGAGGGCTTGTCGGCGCTCTTGTCCGCCGCAGCAGCGGGATCACTGGTTTGTGCGCCGGCACTGGCGGCTGCCAGCCAGCAGGCCAGTCCCAGGGACACGGAGGCAGGGGCAGGTCGCAGAGGTTTCATGGAGACGCTTGGCGTGCAATGAAGTCACCAGCGTAGCGATGCCAAACCTGGTGCATTGTCAGTCAGCGTCCAAAAACTTGTGAAGCCATGACGTCTGGTATGGACGCGCCCATCAAAGGCTGCCAGCAGCAGGGCTGGCATGCCTGGGGGGCAGCGCGGCTGCCTGTCCCCGATTAGAGGGCGCCGCCCGAGCCGCGCGCGCCCGAGGAGGGCACCTCGACGCCGAGAATCGCGGCTGCAACGGCCTCGCCGACCTTGATACCGTCCACACCGGCCGACAGAATGCCGCCCGCATAACTGGCACCTTCGCCAGCCGGGTACAGACCGCGCGTGTTGTCGCTCTGGAAGTCGGCGCCGCGACCGATCTTGACCGGGGACGAGGTGCGGGTTTCCACACCGGTCAGCACGGCATCCTTCATGTCGTAGCCGCGAATCTTCTTGCCAAAGGCGGGCAGGGCCTCGCGCATGGCTTCGATCGCATAGGCGGGCAGGGCCTGGTGCAGATCGCCGAGGCTGATGCCGGGCTTGTACGAGGGTTGCACCTCGCCAAATTCGGTGGAGGGCTTGCCAGTCACAAAGTCGCCCACGAGCTGGCCGGGCGCACTGTAGTTCTGGCCGCCGAGCACATAGGCTTGGGACTCCAGCTGGCGCTGCAGCACAATGCCGGAGAGCGGGTGATGCTCGCCTTTTTGCAGCTTTTCGACGCCGAAGGTCTTGCCGTCGAAGGCCCAGGCAAAGCTCTCGGCGTCTTGCGGGTAGTCTTCGGGGCTGATGGCACAGACCATGCCGGCATTGGCATTGCGCTCGGCGCGCGAATACTGGCTCATGCCGTTGGTGACGACGCGCCCGGGTTCGCTGGTCGCTGCCACCACGGTGCCGCCCGGGCACATGCAAAAGCTATAGACGGCGCGGCCATTTTTGGCATGGTGCACCAGCTTGTAGTCGGCAGCGCCCAGCAGCGGGTGGCCGGCATCCTTGCCCCAGCGGGCGCGGTCGATCACGCTTTGCGGATGCTCGATGCGAAAGCCCACGGAGAAGGGCTTGGCCTCCATGGCCACACCGCGCTCGTAGAACATGGCAAAAGTGTCGCGCGAGCTGTGGCCCAGAGCCATCACGGCATGATGGGTGGGCAGCGCATAGCTTTGGCCTGTGGCCTGGTCGAGCACCTGCAGGCCGACCAGCTGGCGCTGGCCGTCGACTTCTTCGATCTGTACATCGGTCACGCGCTGCTCGAAGCGGATTTCTCCGCCCAGGCGCACGATTTCCTCGCGAATGCCTTCGACCAGCTTGACCAGCTTGAAGGTGCCGATATGGGGGTGAGCCGCGTAGAGAATTTCGGGCGGCGCGCCATAGGTCACGAACTCGGTCAGCACCTTGCGGCCCAGATGGCGCGGGTCCTTGATCTGGCTGTAGAGCTTGCCGTCGGAGAAGGTTCCGGCGCCGCCTTCGCCGTACTGCACATTGGACTCGGGCGTCAGCTCGCGCTTGCGCCACAGGCGCCAGGTGTCCTTGGTGCGCTCGCGCACGGTCTTGCCGCGCTCCAGCACGATGGGCTTGAAGCCCATCTGGGCCAGCACCAGTCCGGCAAACATGCCGCAGGGTCCAAAGCCCACGACCACGGGGCGCTCGTTCATATCCGCCGGGGCCTGGCCCACGGGTTTCCAGCTCATGTCGGGCGTGGGATTGACATGGGGGTGGTCGGCAAACTGCGTCAGCAGCGCGGCCTCCTGGCCCTCGTCGGCCAGAGTGATGTCGACGATGTAGACGGCCAGCAGCTCCGCCTTGCGCGCATCGAAGCTGCGTTTGTGCACATGCAGCTTTGCAATGGCGGCGGACGCAATTTCCAGGCGCTCGGCCGCAAGCTGCGTGAGCTTGTCCGTAGGCTGGTATTCGGTGTGGTTCTCGGGGTGGTATTCAACCGCCGAGAGAGGGAGTTTGAGTTCTGCGATCCGGATCATGGCTTGTACCTATCAAGCAAGGGTCTGGATGGTACGGCAAAGACCTGATGACTGCGCGACAAGGCCATGGTGACCTCGAGCTTTGTTGTGCTTATCGATTCTAAAAAGATAGCTTCTTGCGCTTGCTCCATCTCATGTTTTCATCTCTATAAACACGAAGTTACTATGTAGCAAGCGCAGCCAGCTATGTATTTGATAGTGATGTGCTGATGGCCTTTTGTTATTTGTAGAGCAGTTGCGGCAGCCACAGACCGATCTGCGGCCAGATGTAGAGCAGCACGATGGCCAGGATTTGTATGCCCATGAAGGGCATCATGCCCACGAAAATCTGGTTGAGCGTCACCGAAGGCGGTGCCACTCCCTTGAGGTAGAAGGCAGACATGGCCACGGGTGGCGAGAGGAAGGCCGTCTGCAGATTCAGCGCCACCAGCAGGCCGAAGAACAGCGGGTCAACGCCAAAGTGGTTGAGCAGGGGAATGAAGATGGGCATGAAGATGACGATGATCTCGGTCCACTCCAGCGGCCAGCCCAGCAGAAAGATCACGACCTGAGAGAGGATCATGAACTCTATCTTGCTGAGGTTCATGGACAGCACCCAGCGCTCTATGAGCTCCTGCCCGCCCAGCAACGCAAAGGCGGCGGAGAAAATGGCCGAGCCCACAAACAGCCAGCAGACCATGGCCGAGGTTTTGGCAGTCAGGTACACGGACTCCTTGACGACATTGAGACTCAGGCGCTTGTAGGCAGCGGCAAGCACAAAGCCGCCCAAGGCGCCCATGGCAGCCGCTTCGGTCGGCGTGGCCAGGCCAAAGACAATGGAGCCGAGTACGGTCAGGATCAGCACCACCAGCGGAAAGAACGAGCCCAGCAGCATCTTGAAGATTTCCAGCCGCGCAAAACTCAGAAACAGATAGAACAGTGCGGTGCAGGTCCCCAGCAGTGCAAAGCCAATCCACCACCAGGTGGGGGCTGGCTGGGTTTCAGCCTGGCTGGCAGCAGGCACGCCCGGTGCGTTGCTGCCTGTTTCAGGCTCTGTCGGCGCCGTTGCTGCCACCGGGGCGGAGGACTCTGAGCCGGGCGGTTCCTGCAGCCCCCCTTCTGTGGGTGGTTCCTGCAAGCCACCTTCTATGGGCGGCTCGGCAAGGCCGGTGCCGGAGCTGGAGGAGCTGCCGCTTTCCATGCCTATGGGCTGGATCTCGAACTGTTCCTGCACCTTCGGCGTCGTCACTGCCTGCCAGCTGCTCGCAGCCAGCAGCAGGAACAGCATTCCGGGCAGAACCACCACGGCCAGCTGGCGCAGCAGGTAGCCCGTGGGAACCTGTGCATTGCGCTGGCCTTTGAGTGCGGCCAGCAGGCGCATGGGGGCGTATTGCTGAGCGGTGGCGGGCAGCTCGCGAGTCAGGGGCGGTAGAGCTACCTGGCGCTCGGCGGCTGACAGCGGTGGTGCCCAGGCCGGCTTGATCTTGGCCATGAGAATCACATAGCCCACGTACAGGCCGGCAAGCATCAGGCCAGGGAAGAAAGCGCCGGCATACAACTGGACGACGGAAACGCCTGCTGTCGCGCCATAGAGAATCAGCAGCACCGAAGGCGGTATCAAGATGCCCAGGCAGCCACCCGCCGTGATGGCCCCTGCCGCCATGGACGTGCTGTAGCCGGCACGCAGCATGGTTGGCAGTGCCAGCAGGCCCATGAGCGTGACCACGGCGCCCACAATGCCGGTGGCCGTGGCAAATACGGTGCAGGTCACCAGCGTGGCCACAGCAAGCGAGCCCGGCACGCGGGCCATGGCCAGGTGCATGCTTTTGAACAGCTTTTCGATCAGGTTGGCGCGCTCGACCAGATAGCCCATGAAGACGAAAAGGGGGATGGCGATGAGCACGTCATTGGTCATGCTCTTGTAGGCTGACTGCACCATCAAATCCAGTGTGCGTGTGGTATCTCGCTCATAGGCCAGCCAGGTGAAGATCATGCCCATGCCCATCAGCGTGAAGGCAGTGGGAAAGCCCAGCATGATGGCGACCACCACCAGCGACAGCATCAGCAGGCCCAGATGGCCGTTGGTGATGTTTTCTACGCCCAGCAGCAGCACGATGGCCGAGAGCACGACCAGGGCCATGATGGAAAAGCCGAACCAGAGTTCCTTGCGCATCTTCATGCTTTGCCCTCCTGCACCATTTCCTTGAGCTTTTCCACATCCACTTCTTCCACGTCTGCGCCGCGACGGGGCCACTGGCCGTCGCGCAGGCACAGCATGCAGCGGGCGATTTCAGCAAGACCCTGAAGCAGCAGCACGCCACCAGCCAGCGGAATCATGAATTTGAATGGATACAGCGGCAACGGATGGGCAGAGAAGGTCTGCTCGCGAATGTCCAGCGATTCGTGGGCATAGGTCCAGCCGGCCCAGGTCAGCGCCAGTACGCCAGGCAGGAAGAACAGGATGTACAGGCACAGATCCACGGCAGCCTGCGCACGCGGGCTGAAGAAGCCGTACAGGACATCGCCGCGCACATGGCCGTTCTTGGACAGGGTGTAGGCGCCGGCCAGCATGAACATGGTGCCGTAGAGCATGATCTGTGCATCCAGCACCCAGGCGTGAGGTTTGTTCAGTGCGTAGCGGGAGAACACCTCCCAGCTGATCAGCATTGTCAGCAGCACCACGGCCCAGGCCGCCACCTTGCCGATAAAGGTCGAGAACGCATCGACAGCAAGCAGAATTTTTTGCATGGCAGTCTCCGCTGCGTGATGCAGCGAGGTGCGAAGAGGATGGGATGCCCGCCTGCCGGGGCGGGGTTGCGGGAGGCAGACAGGCGCAGCCCCTTCTGGGCTGCGCTGTGTCGGCATCAACTGCGTTTTTGCGCGAAGTAGTGGTTCCAGGCCATCTTGAAGTCGAGGTCGGTATCGTTTTGCCAGCGCCCGCTGCGCTGGGCAAACGTGCGCATGGAGTCCATCACCCGCTTGAACATGGGGTTCTCGGCGGCCTTCTTGGATGTCACCTTGTCCCAGGCGGCCAGTTGGGCGCGCAGGATGGCGTCGGGTGTCTTGTAGAACTTCACGCCCTGCTTGGACTGCATCTCTGCATAGTCCTTGGCATAGCGGTCGGTGGCCTTCCAGCTCATGTCGGCGCTGGCGGCCTGGGTGGCGTACTCGATGATGGACTTGATCTCGGCCGGCAGGGCGTTGAACTTGGTCTTGTTGAACAGCACCTCGAACTGCTCGCTCGACTGGTGAAAGCTTTGCAGCATGCAGTTCTTGGTCACATCCGGAAAGCCCAGCACGCGGTCGCTGGATGCATTGTTGAACTCGGCGGCATCCAGCAGGCCGCGATCCAGGGCTGGAACGATCTCACCGGCAGGCAGCGGGTTCACTGCCAGACCCATTTCCGTAAACACATCCACGGCAAGGCCGACGGTGCGGAATTTCAGTCCCTTCAGGTCCTCCACCTTGGCCACGGGTTTCTTGAACCAGCCCAGCGGCTGGGTCGGCATGGGGCCGTAGAGTTTGGAGACCACATCCATTTTCAGGCCGCCGTAGATCTCGTCCAGCAACTCCTTGCCTCCGCCATAGTTGTGCCAGGCCAGCACCATATTGGCATCCATGCCAAAGGCCGGTCCGGACCCCCACAGCGCTACGGCCTGGCTTTTGCCATACCAGTACGCAATCACGCCGTGTCCGCCATCCAGCGTGCCTTTGGATACGGCATCCAGCAACTGGAATGCAGGCACCACGGAGCCGGCAGGCAGCACCTCGATCTTGAGGCGGTTGCCAGTCATGTCGTTGACTTTCTTCGCGAAGTCCTGGGCAAACTCGTGAAAAATGTCCTTGGCCGGCCAGGTACTCTGAAAGCGCCAGGACGTGGTCTGGGCCGTGCTTATCATGGGCACGGACATGGCGGAAGCAGCCACCGCGGCACCTTTGAGTAGGTTGCGGCGGCCGGTTTTCTGGGTCTCCTGTGTCATCTACTTCATCTCCTCTGGGTGGTTATCCTGGCCTTCCGCCAGTGCATGCATCTTTGAAGCGAGTGACAGGCCGGCGCAGAGGGTTAACACCAGACTTGATGGGTGGATGGCGACTTGAAGTCTTGATGTTTATTTAGTGAAATCAATCTATTACGCCCGAAATCAAAGTGGTGTTTGCTATGGATTGGTGAGTGTTTGGCAGTGCTGGAGATCTGCCGGTTAAGGGTAATTTGGGGGGCGCTGCGTAGATGTATCGTTGCGGTAAAGCTCGCAAGGCAAGCGCCTGAATGACTTGCCGTGCACTAGCATGCAGCCAGTCTGACTTGACGCCAAAGCTCCATGCCCCATTCATCCTCCGACTCTTTCCTGCCGCTTACCCGCAGACATTGGCTGCAGCATTCCGGTGCTGTGCTGGGGGTGCTGCCCGTCATTCCCTTGCTCGGCTGCGCAGCTCCCGCTGCGGAGTCGGTGAGGAGCGTGGGGAACGCGGCTGCTCCATGGCTCAGCGGTGGTACGGCGGCCATCACAGCCGCTGTGCGCGGCATCAACCCGTTTGCCAGTGCCGGGCTGGCGGGCAGTTGCCGCCTGACCTGCGAGGCCACCATCGGCCCCTGCCACACGCTGTCTCCCGAGCGCATGGATGTCAGCGATGGCTGGGATGGCCTGCCGCTGCATATGCAGATCCGCGTGGTCAACGAGCGCTGCGAGCCGGTGTCGGGCACGATTGTCGAGATCTGGCATACCAATCACACGGGCGGTTACTCGGGCCAGATTCACCGCATGTGCAACAACGATGCCGCCGATGTGAACAAGCAGTTCTTTCGCGGCTATCAGCGCACCGACGGCCATGGCGTGGCGCGCTTCGACAGCTGCTACCCAGGCTGGTATCGCGGCCGTGCCGTGCATGTGCACTTTCGCATTCTGCAAGGCAGCTACGACCCGGCGGACAGCGCTGCATCGTGGCTGACCAGCCAGCTGTTGTTCAGCGATGCGCTCAACAGCGAGATCTTTGCGCAGGCGCCGCTTTACAAGGACAAGGGCCAGCCCGATACCCGCCTGGATGTGGACAACGTGGTCGGGCAGGAGCTGGACAAGACGCCTTATGTCTTCGATGTGCAGAACCTGGGAGGGGTGATGCTGGCATCGAAGACCGTGGTGGTGCGCAGCGACAGTGCCGACAAGCTCTGCCAGGTCAAGGGCTCCATGCCGCCAGGCGGCCCGGGTGGGCCAGGAGGTCCGGGGCGGCCCGGCGGCATGCGGCCGCCGGGCCCGGGCATGATGCCGCCACCTCCGCCTGGCACCTGAACCAGACTTCAGATCACCAGTCTGGAGTAGCCGATTCCGGCCGCTTTTTCCACGCGGATCTGCGCCGGAATACGCTCCTTGAGGGCTTCCACATGGCTGATGACGCCAATCATCTTGCCGCTGGCGTTGAGTGCGTCTAGCGCGGCGAGGGCCATCTCCAGCGTATCGCCGTCCAGCGTGCCGAAGCCTTCGTCGAGGAACAGCGAGTCAATCGAGGTCTTGCTGCTGACCAGATCGGACAGTGCCAGTGCCAGTGCCAGGCTGACGAGAAAGGCTTCGCCGCCGGAGAGCGTGCGCGTGTCGCGCGCCACATCGCCCTGCCAGCCGTCCACGATGTCCAGCTCCAGCTCGCCAGTGGGCTTGCGCCGCAGCAGATAGCGACCGTGCAGGCGCTCCAGGTGCCGGTTGGCCAGATGCAGCAAATGGTCCAGCGTCAGCCCCTGTGCGAACTTGCGGAACTTGTCGCCCTTGGCGGAGCCTATCAGGCTGTCCAGGTGTTGCCAGAGATCGCTGTCCTGTTCCTGCTCGGCAATCCGGGCCAGCAAGGCTTGCTGGCCCGTGCGGCGGTCATCGTCATCTTTGAGGCGGGCGCGGTGGGCGCCCAGCTGCTCGGCCTGCTGGGCGCGTTCGGCTTCCAGCTGGGTAATCTGCTCGGTAATGGTTTCGGGTGCTTCATCGCTGAGCGCCTGTGTCTGCAGTGTGGTCAGGCGCCGGCTGGCGTCTGCCTGCAAGGCGGCTGCGCGTTGTGCCGCGCCCTGAAGCTGGTTGCTCAGTGCCTGCAGACCTTGCTGTTCGGCATCGGACAGCAGGGCTGCGGAGTACTGCGCCTCGTCGGAGAACGGGCTGGCCTGCAGCGCCTGCTGCCATTCGGCCTGGGCCTGCCGCGTCGATTGCTGCAGCTGCTCGAGCGTGGCTTGTGCCTGGCTTGCCTGACCTTGCAGCCTGGCCAGCTGCTGCGCAGTCTGCTCGAGCAGGGTTTTGCAGTCATGCAGCGTGGCGGCGGCTGGCGCTGTACAGGCGGTGGCGTCGGCGGGCAGATCGGGCAGGGCCTGGCTGCGTTGCAGCCAGTGCTCGGCATCCTCTGCGGCTTGTTCGACCTGGCGTTGCAGCAGGTCGATCTGCGGGGTCAGCTCTTGCATTGCCTGTTGCTGGCGCTGCCATTGCTGCCATTCCTGCTGACGCGCATCCAGCCAGTCTGCGGTGTCCGCGCTCTCGGGCAATGCGTAGCCTGCCGTCTGCAGGGCAAGCTGCAAGCGAGTTTGCAGGTCGCCGGCCTGCTGCATCAAGGCTTGCAGTGCCTGAGCGGTCTGCTCCTGCTGCGTCAGATTGTTCTGCAGAGCCTGCTGGGTGCTGGCCTGTGCATGCTCGATCTGCTGCTGGTGTTGCAGAGCCGCCTGGCAGGCGTCCTTGGACTGTTGCAGCTGGCGCTCGGCAGTTTCGGCATCGGCCAGGTTCTGCTGCAGCTGCGCAATCTGCTGCCCGGCTTCAGCGCAAGCGGTGCGCAGTGCTTCGGGTTGCTGCCATGCCGTTTCATCCAGCGGCACTGCGCTCTGTGCGCGCAAGTCAGCCCAGCGTGACAGCCATTTTTCAATCTGCTGGGCAATGGCCTGGTGCTGCTCCTGCTGCAGCTGCTGCTGACCCTGGGCAGTGGCCAGCGCGGTGTTCAGCTGCTCGCCCTGGCGCTGCAGCGACTCGAGTTCGCTCTGTGCCTGCTGCAGCGCAGCGGCTGTGGCTGATACATCCAGCGCCGCGTATTCGGTGATGGCTGGGTGATCCTGAGACCCGCACAGCGGGCAGGCTTCGCCGGGCTGCAGCGCGGCGCGGTGCTCTTGCAGGCTTTGGATGAGGCGCTCCTGGTCAAGCAGGGCTTGCTTGTCGGCCACCTTTTCCTTGAGCGCCTTGTACTGCGCACGCAAGTCATCGCGTTGCGCCAGCTGCTCTTGAATGCGGGAATCAACGGAGCTCAACGCCTGCGAATTGCGCTGCTGCTGCACGTCCAGGGGCTGGCGCAGTGCGGCATGTTCCTGCAACTGCTGCCAGTGATGCAGCTGGCGCTCTGCGCTTTGCCAGTGGCTGCGCAGCTGAGGCAGGCTGCCGTGCGTGGCCAACTGCTGCTGCAGGGCTTGCTCTGAGGCCTGCTGCTGTTGCAGCGTCTGGGAGACTTGCCGTGTCGACTGCGTGGATTGCTGTGTCTGTGCATCTGCTTGCTGCTGCAGTTGCCGGGCGAGCTTCTGCAACTGCGTCATCTGGCCTTCTGCCTGGACGGTTTGCCGTTGCAGTTGCTGGCCTTGCTGCAGCTGCTCGCGCCAGCCGCTGAGGTTCTCGCCCAGCAGAGCGTGGCTGGCATGGACTTGCAGCCATGCAGCCAGATTAGCCTGCTGATTCTGGGCAGACTCCAGCTGCAGCCTTGACTGCTGCAGCTGATCGCCAGCCAGTTGCCGGGCCTGTTGGTGTTGATGCCATTGCGCGCTTTGGGCTTGCAGCCGCAGGGTATGCAGTTGCTGCAATTGCGCGGCCTGTTCGCTTTGCTGGTCTTGTGCCAGCTGCCAGCGATGGTGCATGGGCTGGATTGCCTGCGCAGGTCCGTGGGCCTGCAGGCGCAGCAAATCGTGCGCGGCATCACTCAGCGCTTGCTGGGCGTTCGCTTGTGCATTGCGCGCCTGCTCCACGTCCTCCATGGCCTGCATGGTCTGTACCTGCCAGCGTTGTACGGTTTGCAGCTGCTGGTGGCGTGCCTGCAGATCCGTCAAGCCGGTCTGTAGCAGTGCCGCCTGGGATTGCAGCTGCTCGCGTGTGCCTGCATCCAGCAGTTGCATGCCCTGTGCCTGGGCCTGTTGCTTTTCCAGGGTCTGGCGGGCGTCGCGCGCTCTTTCGAAAACGGACTGCGAGATGCGACCGTAGATATCGGTGCCGGTCAGTTCTTCGAGCAGCTCGGCGCGCTCATTGGCCGTGGCCTGCAAGAAGGCGGCAAAGCCTCCCTGGGCCAGCAGCATGGACTTGGTAAAGCGCGCAAAGTCCAGTCCGGTGATTTCGGCGATGCGCCGGGTTTTGTCCTTGACGTGGGTGGTGAGTATGCTGCCGTCCGCCACCAGTGCCAGCTCCACCCTGGGAGCTTGAAGGGCAGCATCCGGCTTGCCGCGCGCGCGGCGCTGGCTCCAGAAGGCGCGGTAGGCCACGCCCTTGACTTCGAACTCCACCTCGGCTTCGCACTCACCGGTGTGGCGCGTCATGATGTCGTTGCTGCCGCTGATGCTGTCGAGGCGCGGCGTCTGGTGATAGAGCGCAAGGCAGATGGCATCGAGCAGCGTGGACTTGCCAGCGCCCGTGGATCCGGTGATGGCAAACAGGCCGTTGTCGGCAAAGGGGGTAGCGGTGAAGTCGATGTTCCACTCGCCCTTGAGCGAGTTAAGGTTCTTCAGCCGCAGTTTGAGAATTCTCATGCCGCAGCTCCTCGTTCGTCGTCGAGAGCGTTCAGCACCTGCCGATAGCGCTCGGTCAGCGCCGATTGCAGTGGCGGCTCAAGGCTCTCCTGGGCCAGCCGGCGCGCAAACACATCGAGCGGGGTGAGTTCATCGAGCGACTCGCGGGCCTCGCCGGACAGCTGTGCCGCAGCCTGGCTGCGCTGGCGCTTGATGCGCAGAATCTCCACGGGCAGCGACTCGGCCATGGCCTGCACGCGCGCCGTGAGGTCGGAGAGATAGTCGTCTTCCTGTACCGTCACCTCCAGCCAGACCGGCCGATCGGCCTGTGCCTGGGCCGAGGCAGACTCCAGCAAGGCAGGCATCTGCGCCAGACTGCCGGCGATGGAGGCCATGGGCTGGAACACCGGCACGGGCAGGGCGGTGACGGCCTGCAGCCCGCCGGCATTGAGATCCACCAGCAGTACCTGCTTGGTCTGCCTGGCTTCGTCAAAGCCCAGCGCGATGGGCGAGCCGCTGTAGCGGATGTGATCGAGCCCGCCGACGAGCTGCGGCTTGTGGATATGGCCAAGGGCGATATAGCAGGCTGGCGGGAAAGCATTGGTCGGAAAAGCCTCCAGTGCGCCTACATAGATTTCACGCACCGATTCATTGCTGCTGGCACCCACCGTGGTCAGATGGCCGGTGGCAATGATGGGCAGCAGTTCGCCCTGGCTGGCCTGTATCTCATTCTGAGTTTGAAGGGCTGCGGCATACACGCGCTGGTAGGTGGATGCAATCGCGACTTGCAGTGCCTGCTGCTTGTCCTGTGCGCTTTGTCCGGCCTGGCTTTGCTGCACATCACGCGGGCGGATGAAGGGCAGTGCGCAGACGATGCAGCCAGGCTCCCGCGCTGTGCCACGTCGCGGCAACGTGACGGCATGCCGGGCCTCATCACCGGTCGAGCTGACCACCTGGGCGCCCAGGTAGGTCAGCAGCTCGCGGCTTTCATCGAGCACGCTGACCGAGTCATGATTGCCCGCCAGGATCAGCAAGGCCGTGCCTGCGTCGTGCAGGCGCACGATGAGCTGGTTGTACAGCTCGCGCGCATAGCTGGGCGGGGCTCCGGTGTCGAAGATGTCGCCGGCGATCAGCACGGCATCCACGGCATGGGCCTGCACCTGAGTGAGCAACCAGTCGATCAGGGCCTGATGCTCGGCCTGACGGCTGCGGCCCATGAAGTGCTGGCCCAGATGCCAGTCGGAGGTATGGAGAAGACGCATGCGGCGATGGTATGCCAGCCGGCCCCCGTCTTGCTCGCTGTCCAGCCGTTCTTGCGATAGCTCCTGCTCGAACAAGGCATGGCCTTTGGCCCAGCCGCCACCCCAGATCAGGTCCATGGTCTCGGCCAGCGCCTCCAGGCGCGGTTCATCGAGGTCCGAGCGTGCATGCTCGGCCTGGAACAGGCGGTAGAGCGCGGCCTGGCTCATGCCTTCATCCCTGAGAGCCTGGGCCAGCACCACCAGCGTCCCCGCAGTCGGTGCCGGCTGGTCTGG
The DNA here is from genome assembly GCF_001010305.1 of Comamonas sp. E6. NCBI lineage: Bacteria > Pseudomonadati > Pseudomonadota > Betaproteobacteria > Burkholderiales > Comamonadaceae > Comamonas > Comamonas sp. E6. The sequence continues at coordinate 78,492 of NZ_BBXH01000023.1, read as the reverse complement.
CCGCAAAGCTGTTTGCAGGCGTTTGGCTGGAATCATTTCAGCGCTTGCCAGCGCGCTTGGCCGTCCAGTAGCTGAATTCTTCCTTGCCGACCTCATAGTCCAGCTCCTGCAGCCTGGCCTGCAGGTTTTCCTGCACATCGGCCACGGCACGGTTGTAGATGCTGGGGCCTATTTCCGCGAGAAAGAAATTCAGCAGGGCACCGGATTGCATATTGCCTATGGGTTCGTCCATGTTTTCGCGGAAATAGCGTTCTATGGAGGCAATGGCCTGCTGCTGCGCGTGTTTGGGGAGTTCTATGCTCATTGATCAAGCTTTCTTGTAAATCTTCTTTCGCTTCAAGCGTCTGATTTCGCTTTAGCTGACTGGCTACCTTGTCTCGCAACTGGCGGTGTGTCAGTGGCAGTCCGCTTCATGGCTTCGGCCAAGCACGGAGCGTCATAGGGTGATTGCTGCACCACATGCACTTATTATGTGCATGTGCTCATGTTGATGCACGCAGGTGGCATGAATACGATGGTTTCTTCGTTATTCACAAGGAAAAGTCATGGCCCTCGCCATTCGAATCTACAGCTCAGGTGCGCCCGAAGTGATGCAGCTCGAAGAGCTGGATCTGCCGTCACCGGGGCCGGGCGAGGTTCTGCTCGAGCAGACCGCCATCGGTGTCAATCCTCTGGATGTCAATCAGCGCAAGGGCCTGGTGCCGATTGCATTGCCTTCGGGCCTGGGTCTGGAGGGCGCGGGAACAGTGGCCGCCGTGGGCTCGGGAGTGTCGGGCCTGAAGTCAGGGGACCGTGTCGGCTACGCAACCGGGCCGCTGGGCGCGTATGCCAGTGCGCGCTTGTTCCCCGCTGATCGTCTGATCCGGCTTCCGGACAGTCTCGCGGATGACGCCGCCGCGTCGGTCCTGTTCAAGGGCATCACGGCTCAGTACCTGCTCAAGACCACCGGCCAGGTGAGTCAAGACAGCCGAGTCCTGATTTATGGCGCTGCCGGTGCTCTCGGACAGCTGATGTGCGCGTGGGCCAAGCATCTGGGCGCCCAGGTTCTGGGCGTCGTCTCCAGGCCCGCCAGCGTGGAACGAGCCAAGGCGGCAGGCTGCGATCAGGTGTTTGTCTTTGATGCGCAGACACTGGTATCCCAGGTGATGCAGGCCACGCAGGGACGAAAGGTGGACGTGGTCTACGACTCCATCGGAAAAGACACTTTCCTGGCTTCGCTGGACTGCCTGCGACCCAGAGGGCTGATGGTGTCGTTTGGTGCCACATCGGGCCTGCCGCCTGCCATTGAGGTCGGCGTGCTCAATGCCAAGGGCTCGCTGTTTCTGACCCGTCCGTCTCTGGCCGCGCATACGGCAACGATAGAGGAATATCAGAGCCGTGCGCAGGACGTGCTTGACGCCATCGCAGCCGGCATACTCACGCCTCGCATATGGAAAAGCTACGCGCTCAGGGACGCAGCCCTGGCGCACGCAGACCTGGAGCAAGGACGCTCGCAAGGCTCGATCATCCTCACCCCCTGAATCGCTATAGACGCCATGGAGATATTCGACAGCCAGCACACGGATGAGCTCGCCACGCTGGTCGCGCTGGCGGACCAGGGCTCGTTTGCCGCTGCGGGACGATTGCTGGCGCGTCACCCTTCGGTGCTCTCCAAGCGCATGCAGGCGCTCGAGCGAAGACTGGGCGTGCGTCTGGTGGAGCGCACCACGCGCCAGCTGCATTTCACCAGCGAGGGCTGGCGACTTGTCGAAAAGCTGCGCCAGGCTGCCCATCTGATTCGGGATGCAGAGCAGGAAGCGGCGCAGGGAGCGCAGGAAATACGGGGGCGCCTGCGCTTGTCCATGCCCGCGACGATGGGGCGGCGGTGGATCAGCCCCATGCTGGCGGATTTTTCCCTGGCCTACCCGGAGGTAGCGCTCGAAGTGGAGTACAGCGAGCGCATCGTGGACATTGTGGGAGAGCGTTTTGACGCCGCCATACGTATCGGTAATCTGGCGGACAGTCGGCTGGTTGCCACGCGGCTATGCGATCAGTATCGCCTTCTGTGTGCATCCTCCAGCTATCTTGAGCGCCATGAAGCGCCAGACAGGCCTGCGGATCTCGCTCATCACAACTGCCTGGGCTACACCGGCCTCCTGGATTTTCCGCAATGGCGACTGGTTCAGTCGGCAGGAAAGAGGGCTGCGAAGACCGCCGAATCGGTGCGCGTCAGCGGCTCCATTCTCAGCAACGACAACGAAGCTTTGCTTCATGCGGCAATCAAAGGGGTGGGCATCATTGCCGGCAGTGACTGGCACCTCATGCCCTCCATCCATGCTGGAGAGCTGGTCCGCATATTGCCGCAATGGACGTTGGGAGATACCGGGGGCATCTACCTGCTACGACCTTCGGGGCAGTACAACACGGGCGCCATGAAGGCGTTCAAGCAATGGGTGACGGAGGCTTTCGCGGCGGCTCCCTGGCGGCCCTCAGACCGCTGATGAGTCCTGCCTGCCCTGCTGCTTCCGGGCGATGAGTACAGGCCGCTCAAGGCCTGGAGCGCGGTTGCCGCGCGAGGATCAGGAGCCGCTCTTGCTTCCCAGCCAGGCAGCGCTATTGAGAAAAAAGCGTACCAGCTCGCTTTGACGGCGGGCGCCGGTCTTGGAGAAGATGGAGCGCAGGTGAGCTCTTGCGGTATTGAGGCGAATGCCCAGCGCTTTGGCTGCTTCCTCCAGCGTCAGGCCGTGGGTCAGCTGGATCACCAGCGCGGTCTCCGCCGACGTGAGCTGAAACAGCTGCTGGGCCAGGTGCGCCGACGGATCGGCCTTGTCATCGGTGTTGCGCATGAACACCGCGACGCAGGGACGGCTCTTGGCCTCTGCGTTTTCACCCGAGGAAATGCTCTGGACGACAAGCCCCCAATTGAGCTGACCCGAAGGACGGGCAATCGAGATGCCTTCGGTCATGACGGATGCGGATGCCAGGGAGGACAGCAAGGCATCCTTGACCAGTCGCTGGAGCTTTCGGTTGTCGCCGGCATATTCAGCCTCCAGCATGCCGCCGGAGATCCTGAGCCCATCCTGAGCATCGAGAATGCCTTTGGCTGCAGGATTGCTTTCCAGCACTTGGCCATTCTGGTCCAGGATGACGACACCTACCATCAAGCGAGCCGTGACAGTGCTGTACAGCGACATGACCTGGCGATCATGGTGCAGCGCCAGATGCATGTTCAGCGCACGGCGGATATGCGGCATGATCATGCGGCCCAGATCCAGATCCCGCTGGCTGAAGGCCGGTTCTGATTCGGGGCGCGTGATCCGCAGGCCGTAGACACTGCCATCGGTAGTCACGATATCGGCAGCCATCACATGGAAGATATTGTGCACACGGCACCAGTCCTTGTAATAGACGCTGCTGCGCCATTCGCTTTCGGACATCAGGTCGGGAATGGTCTTGAATTGCTCCTTGGGCATGCCAAGGAAAGGACTGTGCTCGCTGTAGACGTCGTGCGTAAGCAAGCCTTCGAGCCCTCCGGATGCGGTGACCACCAAGCCGATATTGTCTCCCTCGGTCTGGCGGATGATCAGCACTGCAAAATTGCTGCGCATATGCGTGCGAATCACCTCCAGGCAGGGAACCCAGGCCTCCGGCAAAGAAGCCGCATCGTAGAGGTGATTGATGAATTCGCTGAAGCGCTCCGCACCGATCAGCTCTGTTGTCTCCGGGTTCTGAACTCCGGATGTCGAGCCATCTTTGAGAGCAAAAGTCATTGAGGCTTGTGCGTAATCGATGGGTTTCAGTTTGCCGTAGGTGGGGCTCATTGCGTTGACCTCTTGCTGTCTCGCATTATCAGTGCCCCTCATTGGCCTGCTTCGTTCAATGCCGTCGTATGAACGACACAAAGCCATCTGGCAGCTCTTGATCGGGCCGTTGTGCAGTACTTGCTTCAGCAAGCTGAGCATCGAATGTGCAATGAACCTGTCTAGCCAATAGTTCAACGCGCCCCTTTGTGATGCGATCCATGGCGGAGAGGCTCGCACTCTTGCAGGCTGGAGCTGAAACCTATTGCTGCGTGTGGGGTGGATGCATGCAAAAGGGGAGCGATGCTCCCCTTTTGTGATCTCTGGCGCACGCATGCGATGAGCGGCGTGCACCCTTGTGCCAGGCGCTATGGGCGATTGTGGCTTGAACTCACGACAAGACTGGCTTATTGCACGGCTTCGTCCTGGTCGGCCAGGAAGCCGCCGCTTTGGTGCGCCCAGAGCTTGGCGTAGATGCCGCCGCGCTGCAGCAGTTGCTGGTGCGTGCCTTCTTCCACGATATGGCCTTCGTTCATGACGATCAGGCGATCCATGGCAGCAATGGTGGACAGGCGGTGGGCAATGGCGATCACGGTCTTGCCGTCCATCAGCGAGTCCAGGCTTTCCTGGATGGCAGCTTCCACCTCGCTGTCCAGAGCGCTGGTGGCTTCGTCGAGCAGCAAAATCGGAGCGTCCTTGAGCATTACGCGCGCAATTGCCACGCGCTGGCGCTGGCCGCCCGAGAGCTTGATGCCGCGCTCGCCGACCTGGGCGTCATAGCCGCTGCGGCCCTTGAGGTCGGTCAGCGTGGCGATGAAGTCCGAAGCCTCGGCCTTGTCGGCCGCGGCCTGCATCTCGGCTTCGCTGGCGTCAGGGCGACCATAGAGGATGTTGTCGCGCATGGAGCGGTGCAGCAGCGAGGTGTCCTGGGTCACCATACCGATGGCACTGCGCAGGCTGTCCTGCGTCACGCTGCGAATGTCCTGGCCGTCGATGGTGATGCGCCCGCCTTGGGGCTCATGAAAGCGCAGCAGCAGGTTGACCAGCGTGGACTTGCCCGCGCCCGAGCGTCCGATCAGGCCGATGCGCTCGCCAGGACGGATGTGCAGGTTCAGGTGGTCCAGCACCTTTTTGCCGCCAGCCTTGTAGCCAAAGCTCACATCCTCGAAGGCAATCGCTCCTCGCGTGACCTGCAGCGGCTTGGCGTCGGGTGCATCGACGATGGTGCGCGGCTTGGTCAGCGTGGTGATGCCGTCCTGGATGGTGCCCACGTTCTCGAACAGGCCCGTCATCTGCCACATCACCCAGTGCGAGTAACCCATCAGCCGCAGCGCCATGGCAATCACGGCAGCCACCACGCCCGCAGATGCCTGAGCCTGCGTCCACAGATAGAGCGCCGTGCCGCCGCTGGCCAACAGCAGCAGGGCAATCATCAGGTGGTTGGTGATCTCGAACAGACTGACCAGACGCATCTGCGCATAGCCCGTGGCCTTGAAGGCTTCCATGGCATTGCGCGCATATTCGGCTTCGCGGCGCGTGTGGGCGAACAGCTTGACGGTGGCGATATTGGTATAGGCATCGGTGACGCGGCCCGTCATCATGGAGCGCGCATCGGCCTGCTCCTTGCCGATCTGGCCCAGGCGCGGCACAAAGTAGAAGCAGGCGGCGGCATAGGCAATGAACCACAGTGCAAACGGAATCATCAGCCGCCACTCGAAGCTGGCGGCCAGAATCAGAATGCCGATCATGTAGACGCCCACGCCCACAAACACATCCACCACCATGAACACCACTTCTCGCACCGACAGCGCGGTCTGCATGATCTTGGTGGTGATGCGGCCGGCAAACTCGTCCGCATAGAAGGACATGCTCTGGCCCAGCATCAGCTTGTGAAACACCCAGCGCAGCCGCATGGGGAAGTTGATGGCCAGCACCTGGTGCATGACGGTGGTGTGCAGGGCCAGCAGCGCCACGCTGCCCAGCAGGATGGCGGCGATGCCCAGCACCGTGGCTTGCTGCTCGGCCCAGAAGTTGGCGGGCGAGACCGTGCCCAGCCAGTCCACCACGCGGCCCATGATGGCGAACAGCACTGCTTCGTAGGCGGCCAGCAGTGCCGAGGTGAGGGTCATCAGACCAATCCAGCCGCGCATGCCTTGCGTGCAGGCCCAGACAAAGGCAAAAAAACCTTTGGGCGGGACCTTGGGCTCCTGTGCTGGATAAGGTGGAACCTGTTTTTCAAAAAATCGGAACAAGATGGAAATTCTCCCGGTTCATGCTTGTGGCATATCTTGTCCCCATGGTAGGGGAGTGCCCTGGATTGGTGTCAAGCGTACGGGATGACCGCTTGTCCCATGGGCCATTGGTGCGGGCCTGATGAACGCATGGCGCGCTCGGGCTATAGCGGGCTGTAGCGGGTTATGGCGGGCCATATAGCGTGCTGTTGCGGAGGCCTGCGCGGAAAAAAAAACGCCGCATCTTGTGCGGCGTGGCAGGAAAGCGCGCGGCGCGATCAGGCGTTGGGCAGGAAGCCTTCCACCGACAGGTAGCGCTCACCCGTGTCGTAGGCAAAGCCCAGCACCCTGGCGCTGGGTGGCAACTCGGGCAGCTTCTGCGCAATGGCGGCCAGCGTGGCGCCCGAGGAGATGCCGACCAGCAGGCCTTCCTCGCGAGCGGCGCGGCGCGCGTATTCGCGTGCGGGCTCGGCCTCCACCTGAATCACGCCGTCAAGCAGGCTGACGTCAAGATTCTTGGGCACAAAGCCGGCGCCGATACCCTGGATGGGGTGGGGCGCGGGCTGACCGCCGGAGATCACGGGCGATGCCGCGGGCTCGACCGCATAGACCTTGAGATTGGGGAACTTGGCCTTGAGCACCTTGGCCACGCCGGAGAGGTGACCGCCCGTGCCCACGCCGGTGATGAAGGCGTCGATGCCGTCGGGGAAGTCGCGCAGGATTTCCTGGGCCGTGGTGGCCTCATGCACGGCCACGTTGGCGGGGTTCTCGAACTGCTGGGGAATCCAGGCGCCGGGCGTCTGGGCGGCCAGTTCCTGGGCGCGGGCGATGGCGCCCTTCATGCCTTTTTCCTTGGGAGTCAGGTCAAAGGATGCGCCATAGGCCAGCATCAGGCGGCGGCGCTCGATGCTCATGCTCTCGGGCATGACCAGGATCAGCTTGTAGCCCTTGACGGCCGCGACCAGGGCCAGGCCCACGCCGGTGTTGCCGCTGGTGGGCTCGATGATGACGCCGCCGGGCTTGAGCGCGCCGGATTTCTCGGCGACTTCCACCATGGACAGCGCAATACGATCCTTGATGGAGCCGCCTGGGTTGCTGCGCTCGGACTTGATCCAGACGTTGGTATTGCTGCCGAACAGACGGTTGATGTGAATGACGGGCGTGTCGCCAATCGTTTGCAGAATGTTGTCAGCTCTCATCGGACCTCCGCGAATAAGGGATGGTGGGACAGTGGATCGCAGCGCAGGCTGTCTGCGCAGACACAGAGCATTGTGCACGCAAGCGTTGTGCGAATGGGCTATATCGATATGACCCGAAAAGTGGGCAAGGCCGCGGGCGATGATTAACATCGACCCATGAATCTACGGTTTCTGGAAACCTTTGTGCTGCTGGCCGAGCTGCGCAACTTCCGCATGACGGCCGAGCGGCTGTTCACCACACAGGCAGCTGTCTCCAGCCGCATCGCCACGCTGGAGCAGGAGTTCGGCGTGCGCCTGTTCGACCGCGGCGTGCGCGAGGTCACGCTCACGGCCGACGGCGCCAAGGCCCTGGTGCATGCCGAGCGCATGCTCCGGCTGATGCGCGAGATGCGCGAGGACATGCTGGACAAGCAGGCCTATGCGGGCGTGATCCGCATCGGCGCCATCGAATCCATCGTGCACAGCTGGTTCCCCGACTTTCTCGCGCTGCTGCAGCAGCGCTATCCGCGCCTGCAGGTGGAGATCGCCTGCGACACCACCATCCATATGTCGGAGCAACTGCTCAAGGGGCAGCTCGATGTCTCGCTGCAGGCCAAGCCCGTCTCCGGCGGCGCCATCGCCAATCTGTCGCTGGGCGAGTTCGCCATGGCCTGGGTGGGCAGCCCCAAGCTGGGCATAGGCGACGAGACCCTGAGCCTGGCCGAGCTGGCGGCTTTTCCCATCATGAGCTTTGCGCGCGGCTCCGAGCCGTATGCGGTGATCGAGCAGCTGTTCAGCGCCGAAGGCAGCGCCTCGCCGCACATGAACTGCATTGCCTCGGTGGCGACCATGATCCGCGTGGTCTGCGACGGCCTGGGCGTGGCGGCCGTGCCGCCGGCCATCATCCAGCGCGAGCTGGCCGAGCAGCGCCTGCGCCTGCTGCGCGTGGATCGCGAGTTCCCCTCGCTGCCGCTGGTGGCCTGCTGGCGCAACGATCATCAGAACCCGCTGGCCGAAACCGTGGTGCGCGCCGCCGAAGAGGTGGCCACGGCCTTTGCGCTGAACCATGGCCAGGCCGTGGCGCGGCTGCCCGGCACCCGTCTGGCAGGGGACGCATAAAGCGCAGGAGCAGGCACAAATGGTGCGGGCGCCAATGCCTGCCGTGCATTGGAGTGTGCCTCAGTACTGAATAAAAAAGGAGCTGCTAGCGCCTGATGAATATCGATTTCAGAGTGTTTCCTATCTGAAATCAATTGCAGTCAAGCGCTAGCAGCTCCTGTTTTTTTTCTCTGCAATCAGGCCTGGGCCAGCAAAGCCTCCACGGCCAGCGCCACCGACAGCAGGCGCTGGTCCTGACCGGCCGTGCCGGCCAGGCTCAGGCCCACGGGCGCTTCGCCCGCGCGGTGGCAGGGCAGGGACACCGCACAGCCGTCGAGGAAGTTGATCAGCGTGGGATTGCGCAGCATCAGCCCGTTGGCCGCGAAATAGGCTTCGTCGCTGGCCTCAAGCTCGGCAATCTTGGGCGCGATCACGGGCACCGTGGGCATGAGCATCAGGTCGTGGTCGGCCATCTGCGCCTGGACCAGGGCAATCCACTGCTGGCGGCGCGCCAGCAGCTCGATGTAGTCGGCCGCGCTGATGTCCTTGCCGCGCAGAATGCGCGTGCCCACGCGCGGATCGTATTCGGCCAGGCGGCCGGCGCCGTCGATATGGCTGCGGTGCCAGGCCCAGGCCTCGGCGGCGGTGAAGCCACCCTTGGCATTGATCTGCGCAAGCTCGGCAAAGGGCGGCACCACGGCCTCGGTGATCTGCACGCCGGCCGCGTACAGCAGCGACAGCGCACGCTGCCAGGCTGCGGCCACGGTGCTGTCCATGCCGTCCATCACCACATTCGTGGGCACCAGCAGGCGCAGGCCCTGCAGCGAGGCCGCGCGCAGCTCGCCATGCGACTGGCCCGACAGCACCGCGTCCAGCGCGGCGCAGCAGCGCACGCTGGGCGCCAGCGGTCCGATGGAGTCGAGGTTGGCAGACAGCGGCAGCACGCCCTGCATGGAAACGCGCCGCGCCGTGGGCTTGAAGCCGGTCAGGCCGCACAGCGCCGAGGGAATGCGCACCGAGCCGCCCGTGTCCGAGCCGATGGCGGCCAGCGCCATGCCGTCGGTCACCGAGATGGCCGCGCCCGAGGACGAGCCGCCGGGAATGCGGCCGCCGTCGATGTCACGCTGCCAGGGATTGCGCGGCGTGCCGTAGTGCGGATTCAGCCCCAGGCCCGAGTAGGCGAACTCGGTCATATTGGTGGTGCCCACGATGACCGCGCCCGCGCGGCGCAGGCGCTGCACGACTTCGGCGGTCTGCGTGGCGGGTGCGGCATCGGCCAGCAGTCTGGAGCCGCCCAGCGTGGGGTGGCCGGCGATGTCGAACAGATCCTTGACCGAGATGGGCAGGCCTTCGAGGGGCGAGCGTGCCAGGCCGGCCGCGCGCAGCGCATCGCTGGCGCGGGCTTCGGCCAGGGCCTGCTCGCGCAGCACGCGCGTGAAAACGCGCGGGCCTTCGCCTTGCGCGGCGCGCTCCAGTGCCTGCTCGGCCAGTTGCACGGCGCTGGTCTGGCCTTGGGCCAGGCGGTGGGAGACCTGGTCCAGGCGGGGAGAGACTGAAGTCATGGGCAGCTCCGGTGTTCAGGCGACGATATCCAGCAGTTCGCTGCGGTAGCGGTGGCGGATGCTGCGCTGGCTGCGCGGGTCGTACAGCTCCATGGCGAACTGCGTGGCAGGGCGTATGCCGCCGATGGCGGCCATGGTGCCGCAGGTCATGCCGCTGCCTTCGGGCAGCTGGCTCTGGCCGCCGGTGTAGCCTGCGATCAGGTCCTGGGGCGTGCGCAGGCTGGCCAGCGTGCCTTCCTGGTACAGCACTTCGCGGCCGTCCTCCACGATCCAGGAGCGCAGGATCAGCTCGTCCCAGTGGCCGGCCACATCGGCAAAGCGCCAGGCCTGGGTGGCCACGGGCTTGATGCAGGCCTGCTTGGAGAAGGCAACGCTATAGGCTTCGAGCTTGCGATCGGTGTGGTCCGAGGCCAGGCTCACGAACATCTCGCCGTCATGGCTGAAGACGAAGACCTCGGCCTCGCCCGAGGAGTCCGGGCCGAGTACCTGCAGCGTGCTGCTCTGGCTCAGCTGGTTGCTGGCGATGCGGTAGTACAGCGGAACGGCGCTGGGGCGCGGAATGCCGAGCGCGGCCAGCTCCTCGATGTGGTGCTCGATGGCCGCATGGTCGCGTCCGGCCCAGCCGGCGACGATCAGGGTGTCGAAGATGGGGGCCAGGGTCTGGCCTTCGGGGGTGGTGAATTGCAGTTGCATGGCGGAAAGCTCAAAAAGGGGAAGGCGGGGCCGTGGGCCCCGCATGGCGGCGCTGCGCAGGCAGCGTCAGGAGGTCACTGCTTCTTGACGAAGAGCGCGACCAGGAAGGCGGCGAGGAACTCCAGCGCGGCCACGAAGTACAGCCCCGAGGACAGCGAGCCGGTGCTGGTCTTGAGCGCGCCGATCATGTAGGGCGCCACAAAGCCGGCCAGGTTGCCAACGGAGTTGATGAGGGCGATGCCTCCGGCGGCCGCCGTGCCGGCCAGAAAGGCGGAGGGAATGGACCAGAACACGGGGAAGGCGGCGAGGATGCCGACGGAAGCCAGCGTCAGCGCGCACAGGGCCAGCACGGCGTTGTGCAGGAACATGCCGGTCAGGATCAGGCCTGCTGCGGCGATCAAGGCGGCGATGGCGCTATGCATGCGGCGCTCGCCGGTCTTGTCCGAATGCATGCCGTTCCAGACCATGGCCAGCGTGCCGGCGAGAAAGGGAATGGCCGAGATCAGGCCGATCTGCAGATTGTTCTGGATGCCGATCTCCTTGATGATGGACGGCGACCAGAAGGCGATCGTGGCGTTGCCGCTGACGATGCAGAAGTACACGGCAGCGCACAGCCAGACGCGGTAGTTGCGGCAGGCGTCGGCGAAGGAATGCTGCTTGTGGCCCTGCTGGCTTTCCTCGGCCACGGCGGCGCTGACGGCGCGCTGCTCGGCGACGCTCAGCCACTTGGCGTTCTCGGGTTTCTCGGGCAGCCAGGCCAGCACGAAGAAGCCGGCGATCACCGAGGGAATGCCTTCAAGGATGAAAAGCCATTGCCAGTTGGCCAGATGGCCCACGTCCTGCATGCCGTTCATGATGGCGCCCGCGATCGGGCCGCCCACGGCGCCGGCGATGGCGAACGAGGTCATGAACAAGCCGTTGATGCGCGCGCGGTGGCGGGCCGGGAACCAGTAGGTCAGATACAGCACCACGCCGGGAAAGAAGCCCGCCTCGACCACGCCCAGGATAAAGCGCAGCACATAGAACATGGTGGGCGTGGTCACATAGGCCATGGCCATGGAGGCAGCACCCCAGAGGATGGTGATGCGCGCCAGCGTCTTGCGTGCGCCGATCTTCTCCAGCAGCAGGTTGCTGGGCACTTCGAACAGGAAGTAGCCGATGAAGAAGATGCCGGCGCCCAGGCCGTAGACGGCCTCGCTGAACTGCAGGTCCTGCAGCATCTGCAGCTTGGCGAAGCCGACGTTGACGCGGTCTATCCAGGCCAGGACAAAGAGAAAGACCAGAAAGGGGATCAGGCGCCAGGTGATCTTGCGGTAGGTGGCGTCCATGTCGGGGTGCGCGTGCGCACCGGCATGGCCGGCAAGAGGGTGGGTGGCGGAAGCCGGGCTGCTCATGGGGAGTCTCCTGTATGCGAAAGTGCAGCGGGCACATGGGGCGCTTTTGCCGGCGCTCCTGTGTGTCTTGGAACATGGGGGTGCGGCGCGGGCCGGTGTTCCTGTGGCGGCAGTATCGAAAGGCAGCGAGGGGCTGTCCAACAAGAAATTCTGAGCGGCCCTGAATGCAAATTCTTATGAGCAGAGATGGTGCGGGCTGTGCACCGGCATGAGGCAGGCGCGCATCGATAAAACGCGGGAAAACCCTAGGTGATGCGCGCGGCCGATGGCAGCGCCGGGCAGGCCGATGGCCCGGCGCTGCAGGGCTTGTGCTTGATTCAGGTCAAGCCCAGGGGAGATGGTGTTTCCCCTTGGGCCTGCAATCGGGAACAATGGGGCAAAGTCTGTTTGAGGGAGGACTGCACTTGCTCACGTTCAACACAATTCTGGTGCTGCTGGGGGTCTGTTGCGTAGGCCTGCTGGTCGGTTTTTCCTGGCGCGAGCAGCGCTGGGGCCCCTGGGTCATGCTGGTGTTCGTGGTCAGCCTGCTGTCGCTGATGAGCTACGCGATTCTCAATCTGCTGCTTTAGCACCGCAGGCGGGGGCCGGGCGGGTACGCAGCGGGGCCTTCCACAGCTCGGCCAGCAGCAGACCGGCAATCGTCATGATGCCGCCCACGGCGTGGTAGGCCGCCAGAGGCTCGTTCAGGGCGAAAGCCGCGATCAGGGCGGTGAAGACCGGGATCAGATTGAAGAACATGCTCGATCGCCCGGGCCCCAGCGTCTGCACCGCCTTCATCCACAGCAGCGGCGCGGCGATGGACGCCATGATGCCGGCGTAGCCCACTAGCGGCAGGTTGCTGGCGTCAAGCCCGGTCTTGGGCGAGAAGAGATAGAGCGGGAACTGCACGACCACGGCAACCAGCACCTGCAGATACAGCAGTTGCACCGTGGCCAGGCGCGGCATTGGCCAGCGCTTGAGCAGGATGTTGTAGACCGCGTAGGCCAGCATGGCCAGGAACATCATGGCATCGCCCAGATTCAGTCCCTCGGACGCCAGATGGCTGAGCCGGCCCGATGAAACCACCAGCGCGACCCCCGCAATTGCCAGCAGCGAGCCCCAGATGCCGCCATGCGTGAGTGGCTGGCCCAGCATGAACACGGCCAGGGCCAGCACCAGCATGGGCGTGAGCGAGCCGATGATGCCCATATGCGTGGCCGTGGTGAAGTGGGCGGCGTAATAGGCCAGGCTTTGGTAGATGACCATGCCCAGCACGCCCAGCACGAAGATCCGTGGCAGCAGGGGCTTGATGTCGGCGCGCTGGCGCCAGATCGAGGGCAGGACGAAGGGCGTGAACAGTACGGCGGCCACCAGCCAGCGAAAGAACCCGATCTCTGCCGCGCTGATGCTGTCTGCGGCCAACTTGCTGACCACGGTGTTGACCGACCAGATCAGCACCGCGCCCAGTGGTAATAGGTATGCACCCATATGAAACTCCTTGAGGTGCTTATGATGCGCTTGACGTATTTGAAGCGCATTGCTGATTTCAGACATTTCATAACTCAAGCCGGACGAACCCATGCCTGCCTCAGCCCCGACTCCCGGCCCGGTCGCCAAGCGCCATGCCGTACAGATACTGGACACCGACAAAGTGCCTGGCAGCTATTACTTCCGCTATGACGAGTTCGGCGAACACAGCGAGGCTCCGCCGCACAGCCACCGCTGGGGGCATCTGAACTATGCGGCCCACGGCAGTCTGAGCATGGACGTGCCCACGGGTCATATCCTGTGCCCGCCGCAGCACGGGGTGTGGATTCCGCCGGGCGTGGTGCACAGCTGCTATCTGCAGCATGCGGTGCAGTACCGCTCCGTCTATCTGGCCCCTGATCTGTGTGCGGATCTGCCGCAGACGGCGGGCTGCATGCGCCTGGGGCCGATTGTCAAAGCCGTGCTGGCGGACTTCGGCGCCAGGGGCGTGCAGATCCCGGTGACTGACGCAGACCTGCGTCTGGCACGGGTGGTGCATGACCAGCTGCGAGCCACGCCGTTGGAGTTGAGCTTTCTGCCCGTGGCCCGGCATCCGGCGCTGGTGCAGGTGCTGGATGCCATGCAGTCGCGCCCCGACGACCACCGCAGCCTGGCCGAATGGGCCGAGACCGTGCACATGACGGAGCGCACGCTGGCCCGCCACTGCCAGCGCGAGCTGGGCATGAGTCTGGGCGAATGGCGCCAGCGCATGCGTTATCTGCAGGCCATCGACGCGCTGGAGGCCGGCCACACCGTGCAGCGCATTGCCTACGACCTGGGTTACAGCACGCCCTCGGCCTTTATTGCCATGTTTCAGCGCGAGTCCGGCCTGCCGCCCGAGCAGTTCAGGCGCGAGTTCTGTGCAAGTTCTTTCTGAACGCGGGATAATGCGCGCCGTGAAGTGCGCCAGACCGCCGCTGGTACTAGCCGAAAGGCCAACGCTTGCGTTGGGTCGAAAGACCGTACTGGAGGAACGTCCGGACTGCATAGGGCGGCGTAGCAGCTAACAGCTGTCCACCGTGAGGTGAGGATCAGAGCAACAGAGACGAGTCTGGCAGGAGTGCCGCAAGGCAGACCAACCAGGGTGAAACGGGCAATCTCTACGCGCAGCAATACCAAGTAGGCACACTTTGACGGGGCCCCCGGAGTGTGCGGGTAGGTAGCACCGAGCCATCAGGCGACTGATGGCCAAGATTAATGGCGGTCACATGGCGGGCAACCGTTGTGCACAGAATCCGGCTTATCGGCGCACTTCACACTTTCTTTCTCGCTCGGGCAGCGCCCGGCGTCCCCCCGGCATTCACTCCACCAGCAGCGCGAACAGCTGATGGCGATGGTGAATATCAAGCCGCACAAAGGCGCGGTTGCGATAGGTCTTCACGGTGGCTGCGCTCAGCCCGAGATCGGCCGCAATGCCGTCCTGGGTCATGCCGCGCAGCAGGCGCAGGCAGACCTCGAGTTCGCGCGCCGTCAGACCCGGTGCCAGCTCCCGCAGGCGAGCCGGCCACCTCTCATCGCCGCCAGCCATGTCCGCAGTCAGAGCCAGGTGCTTGTGCGTCAGAGCCATCAGGGCGCTGGACAGGTCCGCGAAGTCGCTCAGATGCCGGTCGGCAAAGGGTTTCTGGTGCGCATGGCGATAGAGGTTGACGGCAAACACCGAGCCGTCGGCACCGGGCTCGGCAATCGAGATGCGCTCAGCCACGTCATGCGCGTCATACACGCACTGGCGATGCAGGGGCGTGACCTCGTTGGCCTGCACATGGACCAGATTGCGCGCGCCTGGCGTGCGCATATGTCCGTGCCATTCCTGGCCCCAACTTCTGTCCTCGTGCTGAGGTCCCGAGAGATAGGCGCTCCAGCACTGGCGCGTGGTGTCAGCCACGCCCTGGGAGGCCGAGAGAAACAGCCGCGGCCGGCAGCTGCCGATGCGATACACCGACAGCGAGGCCGTTGGCGCGATGGCGCTCAGCTGCTCCAGTGCGGCCTGGGCAAAACAGCTCTGTCCCAGATGCTCCACCAGACCGGCCAGCAAGGTGCTGGCCTGGGCCATGCCGCTGGCTTGGGCCCTATCGCCAGCCGGCATGGCGTCAGTCGTCGAAGGTAGCTTCCAGGTTCTCATCGGTGTGTCTTGGCGTGGGCTGTCATCTTCTTGGGGGACAGCGAATTCTTCAACAGTGCTTACGCTCATGTCCCTGTGCATAGACATCGCAAGGAGAGCAATGCTGTCGCCAAACCATGATTTCCAGATTGCCGCTCCAGGGCTGCGCCACTTTGCCGAATTTCGCGTGCAGGTGGGGCCGGCGCAGGAGGTGGGCGAAACGACACGCGGCTTGCGGCGCGTGATTCCCATCGTCGGCGGCCAGGTGCAGGCAGAGGACTGGTCGGCGCGTGTGCTGCCGGGCGGGGCCGACTTCCAGCTGCTGGTCAGCGAGGAAGTGGCCGAGCTGGACGCGCGCTATGTCATCGAAACCGACGGCGGCGATCTGATCTATGTGAGCAACCAGGCCTTGCGCACCGGGCCGGCCGAGCTGATGCAGCGCCTGCGCCGCGGCGAGACGGTCGATCCCTCGGCGATCTACTTTCGCTGTGCGCCCCGCTTTGAAACGGCCTCCAAGCGTTTTGCCTGGCTGGGGCAGCGCCTGTTCGTGGGCGCGGGAGCGCGCTTTCCGGAGCAGGTCGTCATGCGGTTTTTCGAAGTGCTGTGAAACAGCATCGCAACAAGGAGACAAAACATGAGAACAGTGCAAGCCCAGAACCTGCCCGGACCCGTTTCTGCACGGGCCTGGCGACGTCGGCTGATGGTCCTGGCGCTGCTGGCTGGCGGCGGCGCAGCCATAGGAGTCGCGCAGGCCCAGACGGCTTATCCGAGCAAGACGGTGCGCATGATTGTGGGCTTTGCGGCGGGCACGGGACCCGATGTAGTGGCACGGCTGCTGGCACAAAAGCTCTCTGAAGCCTGGGGTGGCGTGGGCGTGGTGGTGGACAACAAGCCCGGTGCCGCCGGCCTGATCGCAGCCAGCGAGGCGACGCGTGCGCCGGCCGACGGCTACACCATCATGCTGGCCGAGACCGGACAGCTCAGTATCGCGCCCAATACCTATCAACGGCTTGCATACCAACCGCGCAAGGATTTCGCCCCCGTCAGCCAGGTGGTGAGTTCCGACTTCGTGCTGCTGGTCAATCCCGAAAAGGTCAAGGCGCGCAATGTCAGGGACTTCGTGGCCTGGACCCGGCAGCAAAACGGCCTGTTCATGGCCACTTTCGGAGCGGGAACGCCGGGGCATTTCGGGGCTTATATGTTTGGCGATGCCGTGCAGTCCAAACCCGAGGTGGTGCACTACAAGAGCACTTCGGATGCCTTGAGCGGCATTTTCAGCGGCGATGTGCAGGGGGTGTTCGCTTCCTCCGGCATGGCGATCCCGCAGGTGCGCGCCGGCAAGCTGGTGGCCCTGGGAAGCACGGGCAGCGCGCGTGTGGAGCAACTGCCCGAGTTGCCGACCATGAAGGAGCAGGGCTTTGGCAACCTGGAGTTCAGCTCCTGGTTCGGCATCGTGGCGCCAGCCAGGACACCTGCGGAAGTGGTGAGCAAGCTCAATGCCGATCTGCTCAAGGTCCTGCAATCGGGCGACGGCAAGGCGCGGCTACAGGAGGCCGGCTTCAGAGTCACGGGCACCAGCGCGCAGCAGTTTGCCGACATCATTGCTGCCGATACCGTCAAATGGGGCAAGGCGGTGGCAGCGACGGGTTTCAAGGCGGATTGAGCGGACCGGCGCGCGCCGCGGCCGAGTCCGGTTGGCGGCACGCGAAGGCCGTTCCGCTCAGAACCTTTCCCAGGGCATCAGATAGCGCCACTGACCCTCGGGCACCTTGGCCAGCGAGACGCGGCCAAGGCGCAGCCGGCGCATGCTGACCACCGTCAGGCCGATGGCGGCGCACATCTTCTCGATCTCTTCGGGCGCAATGCCCTTGAGAGCGAAGCGCAGATGGTTTTCACTTTGCCAGCTGACATGGCAGGGGGGCATGCGGCGATGGCCGTTGCCGCCGGGAATGGGAAGACCTTCGTACAGGATCTCCAGGCCATCTTCAATGATCTGGCCCTCCACGCCGACGATGATTTCCTGCTCCAGCCACATGCCTTCCTCGGTCAGCTTGCGTGCCACGCGCTTGTCCTGCGTGTAGACGATGAGGCCGCTGGCAGGCAGGGGAATCGTCAGAAACGACTCCAGATTCCTGAAGTGATGATCCAGCACCAGCTGGGGCATGGGTGTGTCCAGCTTGGCCTTGGTGTCCTCGCTCAGCAGCGAGTGCGCGCTGCGCACGCGGCCATAGGCCGGGCCCTGGGTCATGCCCGCAGGCTTGTTCATCAGGATGGTGACGGGTGGAATGGCTTCAGGCTTGGCATCCTTGCGCAGGATCACTACCTGATCGGGGCGGACACGGGTTTCGGGCACTTGCACCACTTTGCCGTCCACCTGGACATTGCCCGCGACGATATGGAGCTCGGCTTCGCGGCGCGAGCATTGTTCTTGCTCCGCCACGCGTTTGGCCAGGCGGATGCTTTCTTGTTCAGGCAGGGATTCAGACATGGCGAGAGCTTAATGCTCCGGCCATGTCCTAGTTGTCCACAGGTCTAGCGCGGCGGTCGCTGGGCGCTATCTGCCAAGGCAGAGCTTCTGAATGCGCTCCACATGCGCCAGCAGCGATTGCTGGGCCACGGGCCACAGGGCTTGAGGTGTGTCGGCGTAGGCAATCGCAACCCAGTCCTGAATGCTGCCGTCGGGCTTGGTGCGCATGGCCTGATGTACCTTGGCCTCGCGTGCCAGGCGGTGGGCCTTGAGGCGGGTGATCTGATGTCGCGCAAAGCCCAGCACATAGCCATGGGCGGGCAGGATGTAGCGAATGTCGTGCTCCAGGCACATGGAGTGGAGCCTGTCCAGCGAATCGAGGTAATCGATCATATTGCCGTCCGGCGGGCTGATGACGGTGGTGCTGCCATTGAGGATGTGATCGCCGCTGAATAGCAGCGCGTCCTCCTCCAGCAGAAAGCACAGGTGGTTGGCTGCGTGGCCGGGCGTGAAGATGGCTTGCAGCGTATGCGTGATCTCGCCTTCTGCCCCTTGTCCGGTAAGCGTGATGCGCTCTCCGTCCCGTAGCGTCACCTCGGGTCTGAAGCGACTGTTGGCGCGCGCTGTGGGTGCCGACGGCAGGCCCATGATGGGAGGCCTGGCATGGCCGGAGAGCAGGACCATGGCCTGCAGCGGCGCGGCGCCCGGCGAGTGATCGGGGTGGGAATGGGTGCAGACGATGTAGCGGATATCGCCGCCGGCGGCATCGTGCAGGCGCTGCAGATGTTCGGCATCGTCCGGGCCGGGGTCGATGGCGATATAGCCGCTATGCACATCGCCGACCAGATAGCTGTTGGTGCCGGGGCCGGTCATCATGCCGGAGTTGGGGGCCGTCAAACGCAGCAGGTTCTTGCGCAGCGGCACGGCTTTTTCAGGCTGCCAGTCCAGATGGTGAATGCCGTGGCCGTCGGGCAGCACCATTTCCAGTTCGCCATAGGCCATATCGGTTTCGGTATGACGTGTGTCTTTGCCTTTCAGGTGGCCGCCACGGGGGCAGGCCTGCCACAGCGGCTTCTCGCTTAGCAGGGCATTGATCACGGCCTGGGTATCGGGTTGGTGAGCGATGCGCTGCAATGTACGCTGGGTGGGAAAGAGGATGAACAGCTTTTTCTCTTCAAAGCGCGCAATCGCATCCTGCGGAGAAATCCAGGTGGGCTCGAACTGCTCGGTTTCGTCGGCCACCGCCGTTTGACCCTCGGGCATGCGGGCCACAAAGAACGGCACGTTAAAGCGCTTGGGCAGGTCCAGTGGTGCGGTCCAGTGGGCCAGATACCAGAGCTGGTCCACGGCCAGCGTCCAGCCGCGCGCGCGGCATTGCTCATACAGCGATGCCTTGCGGTCCAGTTGCTGAACCTGGGCCGGTGGAACGGGTTGGCCGGCCTGGTCATAGGCCAGCAGGATGCCCAGTTCCTCAAAAGTCTCGCGAATGCCTGCCAGAGCCTGGGTAATGCGTTCATCTCCCGCCTCGGCGATCATGCTGGGGCGCACGCGCGCCAGCGCATGACTGGCTGGGGCTGCATCTTCATCTTCCTGGCCGCCACCGGGGAAAACATAGGCATTGGCAAAGATGCCTTGATCGGCACGCCTTGTCATCAGCACTTCAAAACCATTGCCGTCGGGGCAGTCGCGCAGCAACAAAAGCGTGGAAGCATCTCGCGCGGGAACTGGTGCGCGCTGGGGCTGAAGCAACTGGCTGGGGCGGGGCTGGCTGGGTGATGTCATGAGGTCACATTATGCGAAGTCGCCGCGCTCGTGCATGTCACACCTGGACTAGTTGTGCACTCCTGCTGCGCAAATCGGGGAAAGCACTGAGAGCAAACGGCCAAGGATGTCTTGCATTTAGTTATTTGAAATAACAATAATGATGTGAAAGGAATAGTTATGACTCATAAAGAAATTGCAGTTGAGTTCCGTGGCGAAGCCGAACAGGTTGCCGTCATTCGCCTGATGCGTGCCGCCAAGCGCAACGCCTTGTCCGATGGGCTGGTGCTGGGTCTGCGCGATGTATTCATGAATCTGCCCGTCAGCGTGCGCGCTGCAGTGGTGGATGGCGATGGACCGCATTTCTGCGCCGGCCTGGATCTGAGCGAGCTCAGCGAGCGCGATGCGGCCCAGGGCGTTCTGCATTCGCGCATGTGGCATGAGGCACTGCGCCAGGTGCAGTTCGGCGCGGTGCCTGTTGTCGCAGCCCTGCATGGTGCCGTGGTGGGGGGCGGCCTGGAGCTGGCCAGCGCCTGCCATATCCGTGTGGCAGACAGCAGTACCTTCTATGCCTTGCCCGAAGGTTCGCGCGGCATTTTCGTCGGCGGTGGCGGCTCGGTGCGCATCCCGCGCCTGATCGGAGCCGCACGCATGGCCGACATGATGTTCACGGGCCGTGTGTACAAGGCCGAAGAGGGTGAGCGCATTGGTCTGTCGCAATATCTGGTGCCCGAAGGACATGCATTGGACAAGGCCGTGGAGCTGGCGCTGCGCATTGCCGAAAACGCCCCCATGACCAATTACGCCCTGATGCACGCGTTGCCCAGGATTGCCGATCAGCCCGCCGATCAGGGGCTGATGACAGAAGCTCTGATGGCTGCCGTGGCGCAGAGTGCGCCAGAAGCCAAGTTCCGTTTGCAGGAGTTTCTGTCCGGGCGGGCCGCCAAGGTCAGCAAGGACTGAAAGCACTCTCAAGAAACAACGCTGTGGAGACAAAGACAATGCAGGAGACAAACACAGCCATGCAGGCCCTCGGCCAGGTGGTAGAGGGGGGTAGGCCTCGCTACCGTGAGCTGGAGTTCGGCGTGCGCAGCATCCAGGTCAGGGAGGCAGGCGACGGCACTTTCTACGTGCGCTCCGACCGGGAGCTGGCAGAGCACGCAGCACGCATGACTGACAGGCTGGTGCACTGGGCGCAGACCACGCCGCAGCAGACCTTCATTGCCCAGCGGCAACGACTGGCCGACGGCAGCACCGGTGATTGGCAACGCATCAGCTATGCCCAGACGCTGGCAGCGGCGCGCAGCATTGCGCAGTCCTTGCTGGACAGAAAGCTCTCGGCAGAGCGTCCCGTCATCATCCTCAGCGAGAACGATCTCGACCATGCCATGCTGGCCATGGGTTGCCTGTATGCAGGCGTGCCCTATTGCTCGGTTTCCACGGCCTATTCACTGGTCAGCACCGATTACGCCAAGCTGCGCCATGTGGTCGATACGCTCACGCCAGGCCTGATCTTTGCTGCCGATGCGGCGCGTTATGACAAGGCGGTACGCGCCGTGCTGCCCGAGGGCTGTGAGGTGGTTTACCGCAAGCCGGCCGTCGATGCCCGGACCTGTACCTTGTTTGCCGACCTGCTGGCAACCGAGCCTACAGCTGCGGTGGATGCCGCCATGCAGGCCACCGGGCCCGACACCATCACCAAGTTCCTGTTCACCTCGGGATCGACCAAGCTGCCCAAGGCCGTGATCAACACCCATGGAATGTGGTGCGCCAACCAGCAGCAGATTGCCCAGACCATGCCCGATATGGTCAAAGGCCCGCCCGTGCTGGTGGACTGGCTGCCCTGGAATCACACTTTCGGAGGCAACAAGAACATCGGCCTCGCGCTCTATCACGGCGGCACTGTCTATATCGACGAGGGCAAGCCTACGGCGGCGGGCATTGCCGAGACGCTGCGCAATCTGCGCGAGATCTCCCCTACCGTTTACTTCAACGTACCCACGGGCTTCGAATACATCGCCCGTGCCATGGAGAGCGATGCGCAGTTGCGCAGCAGCCTGCTCAAGCGCGTCAAGATGTTCTTCTACGCCGGAGCCTCTCTGGCGCAGCCCGTTTGGGATAGCCTGCACCGCACGCAGGAGGCCGAGTGCGGCGAGCGCATCGTGATGGGCACGGGCCTGGGCATGACCGAGTCCTCGCCTTCGGCCCTGTTCATCAACCGTCCCGATGTGCGCTCGGGAGACCTGGGCGTGCCCGTGCCGGGTCTGGAGCTCAAGCTGGCGCCTGTGGATGGCAAGCTGGAGGTGCGCTACCGCGGACCGAACGTCACGCCCGGCTACTGGCGCGCACCCGAAGCCACGGCAGAGGCGTTTGACGAGGACGGATTTTTCCGCTCCGGAGACGCCGTGCAGTGGCGCGACCCGCAGGATCGCAACCAGGGTCTGCGCTTTGACGGCCGCATTGCCGAAGACTTCAAGCTGGCCACGGGCACATTCGTCAACGTGGGGCCGCTGCGGGCCAGGATCATCCATGCCGGCGCGCCCTATATCCAGGATGTGGTGCTGACCGGCCTGGATCGCAAGGAGGTCGGCGCCATCATTTTCGGGACCCCGGCCTGTGCGGCCTTAAGCGGCCTGGACGCGGGGGCGACGCTGGAGCAGATCATGCACAGCCAACCCGTGCAGCAGCATCTGCAGACGGTTCTGAACCAGCTGGCGCAGACGGCCACCGGCAGTGCCACTCGCATTGCGCGGGCAGTGGCGGCGATCAGGGCGCCCTCGCTGGACCTGGGCGAAGTCACGGACAAGGGCTCCATCAACCAGCGTGCCGTGCTCCAGCATCGCGCCGATGTGGTGGCAGGCCTCTATGACGAAACGCTGGCCCTGATCCTGAAGCCCAATCTCTGAGCCAGAACAGGCTTGAGCCCAATGACAGAAAGCGCAAGCAGCTTTTAAAAGGATAGTGATATGCAAGTTCAGGATCAGATTGCCATCGTCACCGGCGGTGCCTCGGGCCTAGGCGAAGCCACGGCGCGTGCGCTGGCTGCCGCAGGCGCCAGGGTTGCTGTGCTGGATCGTCAGCTCGACAAGGCCAAGGTGGTGGCTGCCGAGATCGGCGGACTGGCGCTGGAGAGCGACATCTGCGATGCGGCCAGCGTCACGGCCGCGCTGGATGCCGTTCGCGAGCAATGGGGCGGCGATGCGCGCATTCTCATGAATGTGGCCGGCATCGGCACGGCCAAGCGCGTGATCGGCCGCGATGGCGAGCCCGCACCGCTGGAAGACTTTGAGCGAGTGATTCGCGTCAACCTTGTCGGCAGCTACAACATGACGCGGCTGTTTGCCGCACGCTGCGCCAAGCTGGCGGCGCTGGAGGATGGCGCGCGCGGCGTGATTCTTTACACCGCCTCGGTGGCAGCCTTCGATGGCCAGGTGGGACAGCAGGCTTACAGCGCATCCAAGGGCGGCCTGGTCGGCATGACGCTGCCCATGGCGCGTGATCTGGCCCAGCACGGCATTCGTGTCTGCACCGTGGCGCCAGGCTTGTTCGCCACACCGTTGATGAAGGAATTGCCCGAGCCCGTGCAGCAGTCGCTGGCGGCATCCATTCCCTTTCCTTCGCGCCTGGGCAAGCCTTCGGAGTTTGCCGATCTGGCCGTGCATATCGTGCACAACGATCATCTCAATGGCGAGGTGATTCGTCTGGATGGTGCGCTGCGCATGGCTCCTCGGTAAGTGTTACCCCCTGAGGCACTTTGCGCCTTCCCCCAAGGGGGACGACACCATCGCTGCGGGGCTGCCCTTGCTCGATGTCTCTGGCCTGGAGAGTGCCAGAGCCAGCTCAGTGCCAAAGATTGAGACGTGTATTGATTCCACAGGACCGAAGAGTCCGTATTTCAAGCAGGAGACAAGTCATGCAAGGTCGTCGCAATTTCGTCAAAGGACTGGGCGCTGGTGCCGCGCTGGCCGCACTTGGCGGCATCGCCAGCCGCTGCGCCTATGCCCAGGGCGGTGGCCCGCTGGAGCAGGTGCGCATTCTTTATGGCTTTCCCGCAGGCAGTGCTGGTGACTCGGTTGCCCGCCGCGTGGCCGAAAAAATGGGCGGCACCAGCTACTCCAAGAACATGGGCGTGGTGGAAAACAAGCCCGGAGCCGGTGGCCGCATCGCGCTGGAGAATCTGCGTAACTCCGTAGGGGATGGCTCGGTGATTGCACTGTCCCAGGTCTCGGCCTTCTCCATCTACCCGCACATCTACAGCAAGCTGAGCTATCAGGCCAAGGATTTCGAGCCGATTTCGATTGGAGCCATCATGCACCACGGGCTGGCTGTCGGCCCCGCCGTGCCGGCCGAGGTGAAGACGCTCAAGGACTTCCTGGCCTGGTGCAAGAACAATCCCGACAAGGCCAGCTTCGGCAGCCCCGGTGCCGGCAGTCAGCCGCATCTGCTGGGGGCGCTGCTGAGTCTGCGCTCCGGCGTCAGGCTCAGCCATGCGCCATATCGCGGCATGGCACCCGGCGTCTCGGACGTCGTGGGCGGTCAGATCGCGGCCATCATGGGCACGTGCGGCGACTACCTGAGCTATTACAAGGCCGGCAAGCTGCGCGTGCTGGCCACCAGCGGCCCGCAGCGCAACCCCTATCTGCCCAATGTCCCCACCTTTGCCGAGCAGGGCTTTGCCGATCTGACGGCCGAAGAGTGGTTTGGCTTCTATGCCAATGCCAGGACACCGGTCGACGTGCGTGCACGCGCCCATGCGGCCATCACGGCAGCGCTCAAGAGCGAGGCACTCAAGGAAAGCCTGGGTGTGGTCGGCCTGATTGCCACCAGCTCCACGCCCGAGGAAATGGCCCGTTCGCAGCAGGCCGAGTTCGAGCGCTGGGGTCCGCTGGTCAAGCAGATCGGTTTTACGGGCGATTCCTGATGACCCCTCGGTATCGAATAGCATTCGGGTCGGGATTTTTCAGACAGGCTCAAGCCTGCACATAGCGATCGAACAATAGAGGAGACAAACCATGCAAGATCGTCGCAATTTCGTCAAAGGCCTGGGCGCTGGAGCCGCCCTGGCCGCATTCGGCGGCATCGCCGGCCGCAGCGCCTATGCCCAGGGCAGCGGACCACTGGAGCAGGTGCGCATTCTTTATGGCTTTCCCGCAGGCAGTGCCGGTGACTCGGTGGCGCGCCGTGTGGCGGAAAAGATCGGCGGCACCAGCTACTCCAAGAACATGGGCGTGGTGGAGAACAAGCCCGGTGCCGGTGGCCGCATCGCGCTGGAGAATTTGCGCAACTCCGTGGGCGACGGCTCGGTCATCGTGCTGTCGCAGGTCTCGGCCTTCTCCATCTACCCGCATATCTATAGCAAGCTGACCTATCAGGCCAAGGATTTCGAGCCAATTTCGATTGGAGCCATCATGCACCACGGGCTGGCGGTCGGCCCCGCCGTGCCGGCCGAGGTGAAGACGCTCAAGGACTTCCTGGCCTGGTGCAAGAACAATCCCGACAAGGCCAGCTTCGGCAGCCCCGGTGCGGGCACCCAGCCGCATCTGATCGGCTCCCTGCTCAGCCTGCGTTCGGGCATCAAGCTCAGCCATGTGCCTTATCGTGGCACCGCGCCTGCCGTGTCCGACCTGGCCGGTGGCCAGATTGCTGCCGTGATGGGCCCCAGCGGCGACTTCCTGAGCTACTACAAGGCCGGCAAGCTGCGCGTGCTGGCCACCAGCGGCCCGCAGCGCAACCCCTATCTGCCCAATGTGCCCACCTTTGCCGAGCAGGGCTTTGCCGATCTGACGGCCGAAGAGTGGTTTGGCTTCTATGCCAATGCCAGGACACCCGCCGACGTGCGTGCACGCGCCCATGCGGCCATCACGGCGGCGCTCAAGAGCGACGCGCTCAAGGAAAGTGTGGGTGTGGTCGGCCTGATTGCCACCAGCTCCACGCCCGAGGAAATGGCCCGTTCGCAGCAGGCCGAGTTCGAGCGCTGGGGACCGCTGGTCAAGCAGATCGGCTTTACTGCGGATACTTGAGACCCCCTGAACGGCTGCGCCGTTTCCCCCTGAGGGGGACGGCGCCATCGCCGCGAGGCGGCTCTTGCTGGGCGCCTCTGACTATAGGGTTGCGCTTCTTGCATAGCCCGCGTTTTGGTTGAGTTTTTGCTGCAAACGCAGCCGGTTTTGTATGTCCTATTTGCCCCTCAGTGCCGATAACGCGTTTCTTCTATTTGATGTGCTCAAGGCCGATGAGCAATTGCAGCGCCTGCCGGCGCATGCGGCAACGGACCGGGGGCTGATGCAGCAGGTGCTGGAGGAGGCCGGCAAATGGGTGGGTGAGGTGGTGGCGCCGCTGTCGCGCGAAGGCGATGAGGTCGGCGTGCAGTTTGCAGCGGGCAAGGTCACCACGCCGCCTGGATTTGCCCAGGCATATCAGGACTTCTGGCAGGCGGGCTGGCCTGCACTGGCCTGTGCCGAGGAGGACGGCGGCCAGGGGCTGCCCTGGGTGCTGGAAGGCGTGCTGTACGAATGGCTGAGTGCTGCCAACCATGGCTGGACCATGGCGCCGGGCCTGCTGCATGGTGCTTATGAGTGCCTCAAGCACCATGGCAGCGATGCGCTCAAGGCCGCCTATCTGCCCAAGGTGGCCAGCGGTGAATGGCTGGCAACCATGTGTCTGACGGAGGCCCATGCGGGCAGCGACCTGGGGCAGGTACGCACGCAAGCCGTTCCGGTTGGCGAATCCGAGCAGGGCGAGCGTTTCGAGATCAGCGGCAGCAAGATTTTCATTTCGGGCGGCGAGCATGATCTGACCGATAACATCGTGCATCTGGTGCTGGCGCGTCTGCCCGGGGCTCCGGCAGGGCCCAAGGGCTTGTCGCTGTTTCTTGTGCCCAAGGTTTTGCCCGATGGTGAACGCAACCGCGTGGTCTGTGAGCGCATCGAGGAAAAAATGGGCCTGCATGGCAGCCCCACCTGCGTGATGCGCTTTGATGGGGCTGCAGGCTGGTTGATAGGCCAGCCCGGAGCGGGCCTGAACGCCATGTTCATCATGATGAATGCCGCGCGCCTGCATGTGGCGCTGCAGGGCATAGGCCTGCTGGACGCGGCATGGCAGAAGGCCCATGCCTATGCGCTGGAGCGCCGTCAGATGCGAGCGCCAGGGGCGGTACCGGCCTCGCGTGGGGCAGGCGATGCAGCAGATCTGATCATCGAGCATCCGGCCATTCGCCGCACGCTCGATCTGCAGCGTGCCTGGGTGGATGGGGGGCGTGTGTTGGCCTACCAGACCGGTATTTATCTCGATGTGGCGCGACATGCCGAAAGCGCTCGTGAGCGCGAGCAGGCCCAGCAGTGGTGCAGTCTGATCACGCCCGTGCTCAAGGCCGCCTGGACCCAGCAGGCGTTCGAGGGCTCCAGCGCCTGTCTGCAGGTATTCGGCGGCCATGGCTACATCCGCGAGTGGGGCATAGAGCAGATCGTGCGTGATTCGCGCGTGGCCATGATTTACGAAGGCACGAATGAAATTCAGGCCATCGATCTGCTGGTGCGCAAGGTGCTGCCCGACGGTGGTCAGGCCATGGGGCAATGGCTGCTGACTTTGCGCAACAGCCTGGATGCAAGTCGGGCGCTGGATGCAGAAGTGCTGCGCTGCCTGGCCCAGCTGCGTTACTTCACCACGGTGCTGGCGCAGGCCTGCAAGGAAGATGACACCCTGGCCTGGCGCGTGGCCGACGACTATCTGCGCTGCGTGGCCGTGGTGCTGCTGGGCTGGGCGTGGGCATGTATTGCTGCCACAGCGGGGGGCGATAGTGAGCGCTGGCGAGGCCCCTGCAAGCAGGTGCAGCAGCGCATATTGCCCGAAATGGACTGGCGTCTGACTCTGATGAAGGCGCAGTGGGCGCAGGCTTCCGTCGTACACGGCAACCAGCTGTTCACCTCTGCGCATTGATCAAAATGGCTGCAAGATGCGAGCAATACCGGCACAATTGCGGTCTTTTCATCGCGCTCCTGGATTGCTCTTTTGCCTTCGAAGTTGACATCGCCAATGCTCGCTCACAAGACTGCTGAACCAGACTCCAAACCTGCACGCTCTTTGCGCGGCACGCGCTCCAGAGAGGCTGGCTTGGATCTCCCAGGCTCGGGGCAGGAGCCCAGGGACAGTGCCGAGGTTTTTGCCGTCGATCAGGTCGATGCCAGCTTTCTGGAGTCCCTGCTGGGCTACAACGCCAGGCGCGCCTCGCTGGCTCTGGTGGGTGTTTTCATGCGCTGCATGGAGCGTTTTGACCTCAAGATCGTCGAGTTCTCCGTGCTGTCTCTGGTGGGCAGCAATCCGGGTATCACCTCGCGCCAGCTCTGTCAGCAACTGGCCGTGCTGCCGCCGAATATGGTGGGCATGATCGATGCGCTGGGCAAACGCGGCTTTCTGGAACGGCGTCCGCACCCGCGAGACGGCCGCGCCACGGGTCTGTACCTGACCGGGGCAGGGCGCGAACTGGTGGATACGGCCGAGCCCGAGCTCAAGAGCAGCGAGACCCGTGCCATCGGGCATCTGAGTGCTGCCGAGCAGGTGCAGCTCATGGAGTTGTTGCAAAAGCTGTATCGCTGATCCCATGGCATGGCGCAGATCCTGCGCCCGGCGCGATAATGTGCGGCATCATGCAGATTCGCTTTACCAAGATGCAAGGTGCGGGCAACGACTTTGTCGTGCTCGACGAAACCCAGGCTCGCCTGGGCTTGAGCACCGCCCAGTACCGCTACCTGGCCAATCGTCACTTTGGCGTGGGCGCCGACCAGATCCTGACGGTGCGCCCGGCACCCGTAGAGGGCGTGGACTTTGAATATGTCATCCACAACGCCGACGGTGGCGAGGTCGAGCAGTGCGGAAACGGCGCACGCTGTTTTGCGCGCTATGTGCATGACAAGGGTCTGACCGACAAGAGCGTGATCCGCGTACAGACCCTCTCGGGCGTCATCGCCCCCGAAATTCATGGCAATGGCCGCGTCACGGTCGATATGGGTGCGCCTCAGCTGGATCCGGCCAAGGTTCCGTTCATGACCGACGGTCTGCAGGTCGAGACTCTGGGTTCGACGCAAAAATGGCCTCTGACGCTTGATACGCCTTTGCAGCCGGCTACAGTCTGGATAGCAGCCGTTTCCATGGGCAATCCGCATGCGGTGCAGCTGGTGGACGATGTGAATGCCGCTTTGGTGGAGTTGCATGGCCCGTTGATCGAGAACCATGCCCGTTTTCCTCAGCGTGTGAACGCCGGCTTCATGCAGATCCTCAACCGCGGTGAGGTCCGCTTGCGTGTCTATGAACGTGGTGCCGGCGAGACCCTGGCCTGCGGTACGGGGGCTTGTGCCGCCGTGGTGGCCGGCATTGGCTGGGGCCTGCTCGACCAGCGCGTCGATGTGCATACCCGCGGCGGTCTGCTGACCATTGAATGGACTAGCGGTGCGCACGATCGCGTGCGCATGACCGGCCCTGCCGAATTTGTTTTTGAAGGCCAGATCGACATACCTGATACCTTATGAACAGCTTGACCGATACCGCCATGACCGAAGAGTCGATCGCCGACTATCTCCAGGAAAACCCCGATTTCTTCGAGCGCCATGCCGAGATGCTGACAGGCGTGCGTTTGATCAGCGGCCATGGCCCACGTGCCGTCAGCCTGCAGGAACGTCAGGCCGAAATGCTGCGCGAAAAGATCAAGGGTCTGGAGCATCGCATCATGGACATGGTGCGCCATGGCAGCGAGAACGCTTCCATCGCCAACAAGATTCATCAGTGGACCCATGCCCTGGTCAGGGTGCAGGACCTGCGCGAGCTGCCCCATGCGCTCACCGCCAGCCTGCAGCACACGTTTGATGTCCCCCAGGTCGCACTGCGTCTGTGGAATGTGGCGGGTGCGCACAGCGGCACCGTCTATACCATGGGAGTGAGCGATGATGCCAAGGCCTTTGCTTCGTCGCTGACCATGCCGTTCTGCGGCCCCAATATGGGCTTCGAACCCGTGACCTGGCTGCCCAACCCCAATGCGGTGCAGTCGGTCGCGCTGCTGACCCTGCATGACGGTGCCATGGACAGCACTTCCAACGCCTTTGGCATGCTGGTGCTGGGATCGCCCGACCCGCTGCGCTTCGATGCCACCATGGGTCTTGAATTCCTTTCACGCATCTCCGAGCTGGCCAGTGCCTCGCTCTCGCGCATGCGCGCTCCTGCGCTGACGCTGGCGCACGGCTGAGGCTGCAAAAGGGGGGTAGATACCGATGCAAGAGCGCGAGCAGCCCTCTTTTGAGGAGCAGTACGCGCAGCTTCCGGAAGTTGTCCACAGCTATCTGGAGCATGTGCGTGTGCAAAAGCGCCTGGCCGAGCGCACGCATACGCTGTATGCGCTGGACCTGATCAAGCTGCAGAGCTTTGCACAGGCGGCAGCTCAGGAGCTTTTGACACTGCAACCCTCGCATATTCGCCGCTTTGCTGCGCAAATGCATGGCGCCGGCCGCAGTGCACGCGGTATCGCACTGATTCTTTCGGGCTGGCGCAGCTTTTTCCGCTGGGCGGCCCAGCGGGAGCTGGTGCCTTTCAACCCCGTGGAGGGCGTGCGCGGCCCCAAAGCTGCCAAGCCTCTTCCCAAGGCACTGGCTGTGGACTATGCCGTGCAACTGGCCAGTTTTCAGAACCCCGAAGCTGATCCATGGATGGAGGCGCGTGACGTCGCCATGACCGAGCTGCTCTACAGCTGTGGCCTGCGTGTGGCCGAACTGGTGGGGCTGGATCTACGGCCCGACCAGCAGAGCCGGCATGAAGGCAGGGGCTGGATTGATCT
The DNA here is from genome assembly GCF_001010305.1 of Comamonas sp. E6. Classification (NCBI taxonomy): domain Bacteria; kingdom Pseudomonadati; phylum Pseudomonadota; class Betaproteobacteria; order Burkholderiales; family Comamonadaceae; genus Comamonas; species Comamonas sp. E6. Next base: position 47,909 of record NZ_BBXH01000023.1, on the reverse strand, counting down.
GGAGGCGGGTGACGCCCATGTTCAGGGCAAGGGCAGCAAGCGCCGCATTGTGCCCGTGGGGCGCATGGCGATCGAGGCCTTGCAGCGCTGGCTGGCGCTGCGCAGCAGCGCGCTGGTCGGGACCGCACAGCTCAAGGCACAGGATGAAGCGGCCTTGTTCGTCGGCCGCCGGGGCGAGCGGCTCAGCGCCCAGTCGGTCTGGTCACGTCTCAAGCAGCGAGGCCAGCAGGCGGGGCTTGCGACTGGCGTGCACCCGCATGTGCTGCGCCACTCCTTTGCCAGTCATATGCTGCAGTCCAGTGGCGATCTGCGTGCCGTGCAGGAGTTGCTCGGGCATTCCAGCATTGCCACCACGCAGATATATACGCGGCTGGATTTCCAGCATCTGGCCCAGGCTTATGAAAAAGCCCACCCGCGTGCGCAGCGCAGCAGCGTCGGAGAGACGCCCGCTCCATTGCGCGTGCCGGACGACGAGGAGCAAAACTGAAGAGTCCTGATTTGATAGCTTGAAGTGATTGTTGAGTATGTGATGGAGGTGATTTTTTGCTGAAATTTCTGCCATCCCTGCTGCCCATGCGCGCTTGAAAGCACCGCTACACTCCCCAGCTGTTATCACCGGAGCGCGCATAGGGATGCGCCGCCCGTGTTTTTTGGACAGCCGCATGTGGCGGCTGGCCGCAGCAAGAGGTTTCAACGCATGGCTCTCATTCCTGTCACCATCCTCACGGGCTTTCTGGGCTCGGGCAAGACCACGCTGCTCAAGCGCGTGCTGCACGAATCCCACGGCATGAAGATTGCCGTGATCGAGAACGAGTTTGGCGAGGAGAACATCGACACCGACATTCTCAAGACCGAATCCAAAGAACAGATCCTGCAGATGAGCAACGGCTGCATCTGCTGCACCATCCGCGAAGACCTGCGTGAGGCTTTGCAGTTGCTGGCCGCCAAGCGCCGCAAGGGGCAGGTGGACTTCGACCGCATCGTGATCGAGACCACCGGCCTGGCCGATCCCGGTCCCGTGGCCCAGACCTTCTTCATGGATGACGAGATCGCCGAGACCTATCTGATCGACTCCATCATCACTCTGGTGGATGCCAAGCATGCCAATCAGCAACTCGACGATCGCCAGGAAGCGCGCCGTCAGGTGGGCTTTGCCGACCAGATGTTCCTGTCCAAGACCGATCTGGTGACGGATGCGGAAAAGGAGGCGCTGATCCACCGCCTCAAGCACATGAACCCGCGCGCGCCCATCCGTGCCGTTCATTTTGGCGATGTGCCCCTGAGCGAAGTGTTCGACCTGCGTGGCTTCAACCTGAACGCCAAGCTGGACATCGACCCTGATTTCCTCAAGGAAGATGATCACGACCACGATCATCACGACCACAGCGCTTGCGACCATGACCATGGCCAATGCGAACACGATCATGAACACCAGCACGACGAGCATTGCGGCCACGACCACCATGACCACGAGCATGGCGAGCACTGCAATCACCCGCATCACCATCATCACGACGATGACGTGAAGAGCTTTGTCTACCGTGCCGATCGCGCGTTCGACCCGGCCAAGCTGGAAGACTTCCTGGGCGCCATCGTCAATATCTACGGCCCCAAGATGCTGCGCTACAAGGGCGTGCTCGACATGAAAGGCACCAGCCGCAAGGTCATCTTCCAGGGCGTGCACCAGCTCATGGGCAGCGATCTGGGCCCCGAGTGGGAAACCGATGAAAAGCGAGTCAGCAAAATGGTCTTCATCGGCATCGACCTGCCGCAGGACATTCTTCGCCAGGGACTGGATCAATGTTTGGTGTAAACCCTGGGTTTGGGGGCTGTTTCGGCGAAAGCTAACGGTTTGCTGACAATGACTGACGGCCTGCCAAGCAGGCCGTTTTGTTTGTCTGTTATTTCTCGCAAACTGACCGAAACAGGCGCAGGCTTTGTTGCAAATTGTGGGGTATGTGCAACGGAGCCGGGCTGGGGGGACTGGCGTGGCTACAATGCCGGCCCTAAAGAGGGTGTTGGAGCAATCCGGCCCTGCAAGGGCTCTGTACTGTAAGGAGACAGGACGTGACCGCTGTGAAAAGTAATCTGCCCAAGGCTGCAGCCAAAGCTGCGGCAGCGGCTGTGCACCCCCGCAGCGTCGAGACCTCTTTGGTGGACGCCGCGTTGAACAACCCGGTGCTGGTACCTGCAGCAGCGGGAGAATCTTCCAAATCGTCCAGATCCAAGCGTTCTGCATCGCCTCCAGCGCGGCAGCCTGAAACAGATGTTCCGTCCTTGGCAGCTTCGGCAGTCAAGGCTGCGGCAACCATGAGAGATACGAAAGCAATGACCAACACAAAGCAAGCTGTGCCCAAGAAAGATCCCAAGCTGGCCAACGCCTGGAAGACCAAGTCGGTAGAGGAGCTGACCGATGCTGAAGTGCTGGCCATGTCTGATGACGATTACATGAACGACGCCCAGCTGGCCTACTTCCGTCGCAAGCTGGTCGCGCTCAAGAACGATATGCATGTGAATGCGGGTGAGACTGCAGAAAATCTGCGTGAAGACACCGTCGTGGTGCCCGATCCTGCTGATCGTGCCACCATCGAGGAAGAGCATGCTCTCGAGTTGCGCACCCGTGACCGCGAGCGCAAGCTGCTCAAGAAGATCGACCAGTCCATTGCCCGCATCGATGCCGGCGACTACGGCTACTGCGACGAAACCGGCGAGCCCATCGGGGTGGGACGGCTGCTGGCTCGCCCCACGGCTACACTGTCGCTGGAAGCCCAGCAGCGCCGTGAACTCAAGCAGAAGATGTACGGCGATTGATCTGCGTCAGGCGTTGGCGGGGCTGCAGGCAGCAAAGTAGAGGACCATGGTGAAAGAAGAAAACAAGTCGGGAGGGTTGCTGTCCAAGGTGGTGCGTTTCGTGCGCCACCCGACCGTGAATTGGTCCGATTTGGAGAATCTGAACCAGGAAAGCGAAGAAAGCCAGTACAGCAAGCAGGCGCTAAAGGAGATGCTGGAGCGCAAGCGCCAGAACGACTTTGTGCGAAAGCGCGAGTTTGACCAGCTGCGCAAGCTGCGTCAGGCTCAGCTGTCCAAGACGGCAGTGACTGCCAGGGCTCCGCTCGAGACGCCGACCCCACTGGCACCTTCCTCTTTTTTGCAGACTGCCCAAAGCTCCGTGCCGGGCGAGCGCGCAGAAACCATCAAGAAGATCGACGAGATCGAAGCGCAGATGGCCCAGCAATGGTGGCGCGGCAAGCTGGCCGCTGATGCCGCCACCATGCCGCTGCAACTGCCCGAGGGCGGAAGCAGCATGCCTTCGGTATTTAAAAGCCAGCCGCTTTCGATCAGCACGTTGCCGCTGCTTCAGGATGTGTTGCCAGGCGATCTGGAGCTGCCGCAATCGAGGCGGCAGGGCAATCCTGTTGCTTTGCCGGGCCTGCGTGGCGAGACAGACTTTTCACCGGCGTTTGCCACGACCGAGGTCTCCGCTCCAACCGATATCAACATGGTTCCGCCGTCCTTTGCGCGCTTCGAGCATGATGCCGCGCTGGAGGATGCTGCGATTGTCTTTGCCAGCGGTGACAGCGTCGCAGCCGAGACCAGCCTCAAGGCCTTGATTGCCGAGCGTGCTCAGGATACGCCGGCGCAGTTGCAGGTCTGGCTGGCACTGCTGGACATGTACCGCGCAGCAGGCATGCAGGCTCAGTTTGAAGACGCTGCCATGGACTTTGTGGCGCGCTTCGGTCGTTCGGCACCGCAATGGTTTGTGATGCCGCAGCAGGCGGGCAGGCTTAGCGAAACAGCGCCGGATGCCGCAGCAGTGCAGACCGGTTTTCGCTGGCAGGCTCCTGTGCATTTGGATGAGCCTGGCTTCAAGGCGCTGCTGGCCAGCAAGGCGCGCAGCGTCGGCAGCTCGGTCATGGACTGGAGCGTTCTGGAGAGCCTCGACCCCAGCGTGAAGAAGCCGCTGCTGGATGCGGCACATGGATGGGCCGACGAAAAGGGATCACTGGTTTTTGCCGGTCATGAAAGATTGCAGGCCGTGCTCAGCAAGCACACCCCTTCCGGTGATCGAGCCGTCGATCAGGACTGGTGGTATTTGCGTCTGGCCATGCAGCGCCTGATGCATCTGCAGGACGAATTTGAGCTGACGGCGCTGGACTATTGCGTGACCTACGAGCTGTCGCCACCCTCGTGGGACGATCCGGTCTGTGCGTATTCGAATGAAGGGCAGGCGCAGAACCTGCGTGCCAAGGATAGCCGGCTCTTGGGGCCGGAGACGATTCAGCCCGGCATGCTCTGGAAGGAGCATCAGCCGCGTTTTGCGCTGCAAGGCGTGATCGACGGCGATGCATTGCCCTGGCTGGCCGAGGTTCAGGAAAAGGCCAAGCTTGGCGAAGCCATCGCCATTGACTGCGCGCGCCTGGTGCGCATGGACTTTGCTGCCGCAGGCTCGGTGCTGAACTGGGCTGCGCAGATGCAGGAGCTGGGTCATGTGTTGCAGTTCAGTCAGTTGCACCAGTTGCTGGCGGTGTTCTTCAATGTTGTTGGCATTCAGGAACATGCACAGGTGATCCCAAGGAGGGACTAGCTCCCTGAGAGGCTATGCCGCCTTCCCCCAAGAGACCGCGTCTCAGGCTGGAATCGGGCCGTTTGAGGCCTTGTCCACAGCAAGCGCTGCAAATTTAATTTTTCTGGGCCTCTTGAGGTCGATCTTGTCTGTCCCCATCTGCTCCAGATGGAACAGTTTCACGGCACCACCATTTTGAGCGTGCGCCGCCAGACTCCCGAGGGCGTGCAAGTCGCCATCGGCGGTGATGGTCAGGTCACATTGGGCAATATCGTCATCAAGGGCACGGCGCGCAAGGTGCGCAAGCTCTATCACGGCAAGGTGCTGGCGGGCTTTGCGGGGGCAACCGCAGATGCCTTCACGCTGTTCGAGCGCTTCGAGGCCAAGCTGGAAAAACACCAGGGCAACCTGACCCGCGCCGCGATCGAGCTGACCAAGGAGTGGCGTACCGACCGCGTGCTGCGCAAGCTTGAAGCCATGCTGGCCGTGGCCGATGCGACGACCTCGCTCATCATTACCGGCAATGGCGACGTTCTGGAGCCCGAGCAGGGCATTGTGGCCATCGGCTCCGGCGGCGCCTATGCGCATTCCGCAGCCAAGGCCTTGCTGAACAACACCGAGCTGTCGGCCGAAGATGTGGTGCGCAAATCCCTGGCGATTGCCGGCGAGCTGTGCATCTACACCAATATGAATCACACGATCGAGACGCTGTAAGCACTCGTCTATCCGAATTGATAGCTGCTGGCGCTTTATGGATGGGCGCTAGAGGCATATTTGACTGAGAATTCACATGTCTTCTGCCATGACTCCCCAGGAGATCGTCTCCGAGCTTGACAAGCACATCGTCGGCCAGCATGGTGCCAAGCGCGCGGTGTCGATTGCATTGCGCAATCGCTGGCGCCGCCAGCAGGTGCCCGAGGGCCTGCGCCAGGAAATCACACCGAAGAACATTCTGATGATCGGCCCCACGGGCGTGGGCAAGACGGAGATTGCCCGCCGCCTGGCAAAGCTCGCCGATGCGCCCTTCATCAAGGTCGAAGCAACCAAGTTCACCGAAGTGGGCTATGTGGGCAAGGATGTGGACGCCATCATCCGCGATCTGGCCGAAGTTGCCGTCAAGCAGACGCGCGAGTCGGACATGAAGAAGATGCGTGCCCGCGCCGAAGATGCTGCCGAGGAGCGCATTCTCGATGTGCTGATCCCGCAGGCCCGCACCGGCGAAGTACCCGCGGACAACACGGCGCGTCAGGTTTTCCGCAAGAAGTTGCGCGAAGGTCAGCTTGACGACAAGGAGATCGAGATCGACATCGCCGAGCAGATGCCTCAGGTGCAGATCATGGGCCCTCAGGGCATGGAAGAGATGGCCGAGCAGCTGCGTGGCATGTTCAGCCATATGGGCCAGGAAAAGCGCAAGACGCGCAAGCTCAAGATCGCCGAGGCCCTGAAGCTGCTGACCGATGAGGAAGCAGCAAAGATGGTCAATGAGGAAGACGTCAAGACCCGCGCCATTGCCAATGCCGAGCAAAACGGCATTGTCTTCATCGACGAAATCGACAAGGTGGCGACGCGCCAGGAAACCAGTGGCTCCGATGTATCGCGTCAGGGTGTGCAGCGCGACTTGCTGCCCTTGGTCGAAGGTACCAGCGTCTCGACCAAGTACGGCGTGGTCAAGACAGACCACATTCTGTTCATCGCCTCGGGTGCTTTCCACCTGTCCAAGCCCAGCGATCTGATTCCCGAGCTGCAGGGGCGCTTTCCCATTCGCGTGGAACTGGAATCTCTGTCGGTACAGGACTTCGAGGCGATTCTGATGCAGACTCACGCCTCCCTGGTCAAGCAATATCAGGCGCTGCTGGCGACCGAAGGCGTGACTCTGGAGTTCAAGCCCGAGGGCATCACGCGTCTGGCAACGATTGCCTTTGACGTCAACGAGAGTACCGAAAACATCGGTGCACGGCGTCTGTCCACAGTGATGGAGCGTCTGCTTGACGAAGTCAGCTTCGATGCGGCCAAGCTTTCGGGTCAGACCGTGGTGATCGATGCAGCCTATGTGGATCAGCGCCTGCAGGTGCTGAGCAAGGATGAGGATCTGTCGCGCTTCATTCTTTGAAGAACCGAGCGCTTGAAGCGAGCTGCCCGCCTGTGCGGGCAGTTTGCGTTTGTAGGAGAAGGTCGAGACTTAAATCAGTTCTTTCCATTGAATTGAATGGTTGCAATTGACGCCTCCTAATGAGAGTCCACTTGCATTGACTTTGCTAAGTGCTTGTAAAGGAAAGGTATTTTCAGAATAAGGCTTTTCTTTTTCTCTCTAAGTGCTTGATTTCATTGCAAATAATTGTTCCTTCGGGTTTGGATTCACCTTAAATTGCTGATACAGTGCAAAAAAGTGCAATTAAGTGGTGAAAGCTGCCCTCGTGCCCATTTTTGGGGAACGAGCGGCTCCAGATGACCGGAGTAACTTGCCGTGTTTCAAGGGGCGTCTTCGCTGAATCTCGATGGAAAGGGGCGGCTCTCAGTGCCGACCCGGCATCGTGACGCCCTTTTGTCCTTGGCGGAGGGGCAGGTCACTTTCACCAAGCATCCCGATGGCTGTCTGTTGCTGTTTCCGCGCCCCGAGTGGCTGCAGTTTCGCGAACGCGTCGCGCAACTGCCGATCACGGCTCAGTGGTGGAAGCGGATTTTTCTGGGCAATGCCATGGATGCTGAGATGGATGCAACCGGTCGGCTGCTGATTTCGCCCGAGTTGCGTGAGGCCACAGGTCTGACCAAAGAGGTCTTGATGCTGGGCATGGGGGCGCATTTCGAGGTCTGGGACAAGGCCACATATGAAATGCGCGAAGCGGAAGCGCGCCAGCAACCGATGCCGGCGGCTTTCCAGGATTTTGTTTTGTAGGAAGTGCTTGTGAATCAGCCGTTGCAACATATCACCGTCTTGCTGGACGAGGCCGTGGACGCCCTGCTGGGTGGTGCCGCCGAGCCGCCCGCTGGCCAGTGGGTCGATGCGACGTTCGGTCGAGGTGGTCATTCCCGGCTCATTTTGCAAAGGCTGGGGCCGGACGGGCGCTTGATCGCGTTCGACAAAGACCCGGACGCAATTGCTGAGGCGGCGCGCATCACCGATGCGCGTTTTTCGATTCGGCATGAAGGATTTCGCCATCTTGGCGAACTGCCCGAAGGCAGTGTGCAGGGTGTGTTGATGGACCTGGGGGTGAGCTCGCCCCAGATCGACAACCCGGACCGGGGCTTCAGCTTCCGCTTTGACGGCCCCCTCGACATGCGCATGGACACCACGCGTGGTCAGAGCGTGGCCGAGTGGCTCGAAGATGCGGAAGTGCAGCAGATTGCGGAGGTGATACGTGACTACGGCGAAGAACGGTTTGCTGGCCCCATTGCAAAGGCGATTGTTGCTCGGCGCGAAAGCCAGGGCCCATTACGCACCACTGCCGAGCTGGCCCAACTCGTGGCTGGCGCGGTCAAGACCCGCGAGGCTGGGCAAAACCCGGCAACACGGACCTTCCAGGCTCTTCGGATTTTCATCAATGCCGAACTTCAGGAGCTTGAGCAAGCGCTAGAAGCCAGTCTGCGCGTGCTGGCTCCCGGCGGCCGTCTGGCCGTGATCAGCTTCCATTCGCTGGAAGATCGCATCGTCAAGCAGTTCATTGCCAAGCATTCCAAGGAGGTCTACGACCGCCGTGCACCGTTTGCGCCTCCCACGCCCATGCGTCTGAAGGCGCTGGAGCGAATCAAGCCCAGTGCTGCCGAGGTGGATGTCAATCCTCGTTCGCGTTCCGCCGTGATGCGCGTCGCCGAGCGCACCGAGGTGCCTGCATGATGCATCGCCATGCCGCTCCGAGCATGGCTGCGGGAGGGCTGCCATGCTGCGCATAAACCTGCTGCTGCTGCTGGCGGTCATGACCAGCGCCATCTTTCTGGTGCATACCCAGTATGAGTCGCGTCGTCTGTTCACCGAGCTGGACCGCGCCGAGGCAGAGGCGCGTCGGCTGGCGACGGATCAATTGCGCCTGCAGGTGGAAAAGCGTGCTCAGGCCGCGCCTCAGCGCATCGAGACCTTGGCGCGCGAAAAGCTGCAGATGAAGCAGGCTTCTCAGGCCATTACGCAGTACGTGCATGAAACGGCTGCAGGAACTGCGCAATGACACGCAGCGTGCTCTATACCACCAGCCCTTTGCTGGCTTCGAAAACACCGCTGTGGCGCAGCAAGTTCATCGTGGCTGCGCTGGCGTTGGGTTTTGTGGGCCTGGGCGCGCGTGCAGCCTATGTACAGGTCTTCGGCAACGACTTCTTCAAGCGTCAGGGCCTGGTGCGCTTTGCGCGCACTCTGGAGCTGCCGGCCAATCGTGGCCGTTTGCTGGATCGCAATGGCCTGATTCTTGCGTCCAGCGTGCCTGCGGCCAGTATCTGGGCCATTCCCGAGGACGTGGATCTGAAGGACCCTGAGGTCCAGCAAAAGCTCAAGGAAGTGGCGCGCCTCATGGACATGCCGCTGCGCTCCCTGATGGAGAAGCTGGATGTCGAGGACAAGACCTTTGTCTGGGTAAAGCGTCAGCTGGACTGGGATGTGGGCCAGAAGATCGTGGCGCTCAATATCAAGGGCATCTACAACCGCAAGGAATACAAGCGCCAGTATCCCGAAGGGGAGTCTGCGGCACATATCGTGGGCTTCACCAATGTGGAAGACCATGGTCAGGAAGGCATGGAGCTGGCGTTCGACAAGGAACTAGCCGGCAAGGCTGGCTCGCGTCGTGTGATCAAGGATCGTCTGGGCCGCGTGGTGGAGGGCGTGGGCGATGAAGTGCCGCCGCAGGATGGGCAAGATATTCAGTTGTCCATCGACAGCAAGGTCCAGTACTACGCCTACCAGAAACTCAAGCAGCAGGTCGAGACCTTCAAGGCCAAGGCAGGCAGCGTGGTGGTCATGGATGCGCACACCGGCGAGCTGCTGGCCCTGGCGAACTATCCGAGCTACGACCCGGGGCATCGCAAGAATCTGACGGGCGAGCAGCTGCGCAACCGCGCGCTGACCGATACCTTCGAGCCGGGTTCGACCATGAAACCCATCACAGTGGCCGCAGCCCTGGAGCTCAAGCGTGTCAAGCCGAGCACCATCATCGATACCGCACCCGGCCGCTACACGGTGACGGGCTCCACCATCACCGATACGCACAACTACGGCGCGCTGACGGTGGAGGGCGTGATCCAGAAGTCCAGCAACGTGGGCGCGACCAAGGTGGCGCAAAAGCTCTCACCTCAGGAAATGTGGGAGTACTTCAGTGCGCTGGGCTTCGGCCAGAAGCCGCAGATTCAATTCCCGGGCGCGGTCTCGGGTCGTCTGCGTGCCTGGAAGACCTGGAAGCCTATCGAGCAGGCCACCATGTCCTATGGCTATGGCCTGTCGGCCTCGCTGTTCCAGATGGCACGTTCCTACACCGTGTTCTCCAACGACGGCAATGTCATTCCCTCGACGATTCTGAAAACGAACGAGCCTCCGGTGGGCGTGCGTGTGATCTCCAAGGAAAACGCCGAGGCGGTGCTGCACATGCTGCGTCTTGCTGCAGGCCCAGGCGGTACCGGCCAGAAGGCCCAGGCCGAGGGCTACACCATCGGCGGCAAGTCGGGCACTGCCCGCAAGCAGGTGGGCAAGAGCTATGCCGCGGGCAAGTACCGGGCCTGGTTCACGGGCATTGCTCCCATCGACAAGCCGCGCATCATCGTGGCCGTGATGGTGGACGAGCCCACGGCAGGTTCCTACTACGGTGGCACGGTGGCCGGCCCGGTGTTTGCGGATGTGGTCCAGCAGACATTGCGTTTCATGGGCGTTCAGCCCGACAAGGAAGTCAAGCCTCAGATCGTGGCTGCACCCGCTGAGGAGCCTGTGCTATGAGCACCCCCATTCAAATCCTGAACAATGCAGCCGAGGCCGTTGCCTGGCTGCGCAGTCGCGTGCAGGGTGACCTGCAGACCGATAGTCGCAAGGTCAAGGCAGGCGATGCCTTTGTCGCCTGGCCTGGAGCTGCCACTGATGGCCGAGCCTATGTGGGCAAGGCTCTGGAGCAGGGCGCCGCCGCCGTGCTGGTGGAGGCCGACGGCCTGCAGGCCTTCGATCTGAGTGGCGACAGCATTGCCGCGCTCAAGGGACTGAAGGCTGCGACGGGACTGATTGCCGACCAATGGTTTGCACATCCCAGTGGCGAGCTCGACGTGCTGGCCGTGACCGGCACCAACGGCAAGACCACCACAGCCTGGTGGCTGGCGCATGCGCTCTCGAAAGTGACGCTGAACACGCGCACCGGCTGTGCGCTGGTGGGCACCCTGGGTGTGGGCGTGCCGCCTGCGCTGGAGTCGACAGGCATGACCACGCCGGACCCGGTGTTGCTGCAGCGTGCGTTCCGCAGCTACGCCGACCAGGGTCTTGCCGCCTGTGCCATCGAGGCATCGTCCATCGGCATCGTCGAGCACCGTCTGGACGGCAGCAAGATTCGCGTGGCGTTGTTCACCAATTTCACGCAGGACCACCTGGACTACCACGGCAGCATGGATGCCTACTGGCAGGCCAAGGCCCAGCTGTTCGACTGGCCCGGCCTGCCGGCCGCCGTGGTCAATATCGACGATGCGCATGGCGCCAGGCTCTGGGCCAGGCTGCAGGGCCGTGCGATGGATGTCTGGAGTGTTTCCATTCAAGGACCTGCGCGTCTGCAGGCCAAGGACATCGGACTGGGCGACGAAGGCCTGAGCTTTACCGTGCTGGAAGCCGGTCACAGCCTGCGCATGAATACGCGTCTGGTCGGTCAGTACAACGTCTCCAATCTGCTCGGGGTGCTGGCCACCCTGCGCTGCCTGGGCCTGACGCTGGAGCAGGCCGTACAGGCCTGCGCCGATCTGGAGCCCGTGCCCGGTCGCATGCAGCAGATCGTCAAGCCCGGTCAGCCTCTGGTGGCCGTGGACTATGCCCATACGCCCGATGCGCTGGAAAAAGCCTTGCGCGCGCTGCAGCCCGCCGCGCGGCAGCGCCAGGGCAAGCTGTGGTGCGTGTTCGGCTGCGGCGGCGACCGGGACAACAGCAAGCGTCCGCTGATGGGGCAGGCCGCCCAGGCGCATGCCGACGGCGTTTTCGTCACCAGCGACAACCCGCGCAGTGAAGTGCCCGAAAGCATCATCGACCAGATCCTGGCCGGCATGCAGGCGGGCAAGGCATTGCATGTTCAGGCCGACCGCGCGGCGGCCATTGCCCAAGCCATTGCCCGTGCCGATGCGCGCGACGTGGTGCTGATTGCCGGCAAGGGACATGAGGACTATCAGGAGACGAAGGGCGTGCGCCATCCGTTCTCCGACATGGCTGAGGCGCAGAAGGCGCTGGCAGCCCGCGAAGGAAAGATTCGGTCATGATGACCCTGGCAAAAGCGCTGGAGCTGATCCAGACGCATATCCCCCAAGCCCGCCTGGTCGGCAACGGCCAGCTGGAGCTGACACGCGTGCACACCGATACGCGCACGTTGCAGAACGGGGACTTGTTTGTGGCCCTGAAGGGCGAGCGTTTTGACGCCCATGATTTTCTGCCTCAGGCGCAGGCCGCCGGCGCTGTGGCGGCCATTGCCAGCCATGGGCTGGAGGCTGCAGGCATGGCCGGCATCGAAGTGCCGGATACGTTGCTGGCATTGGGCGCGCTGGCACGAGCATGGCGTGCACAGTTCGATCTACCCTTGATTGCCGTGACCGGCAGCAATGGCAAGACCACGGTCACGCAGATGATCGCGTCCATCCTGCGCGCGCATGTGGGCGGGCAGGGCGAGGCAGCACTGGCCACGCGCGGCAATTTCAACAACTCCATAGGCATGCCGCTGAATCTGCTGCGCATGACGGACGCGCATCGCATTGCGGTGCTGGAGATGGGCATGAACCACCCTGGCGAGATTGCCGAGCTGGCTGCCATCGGCCAGCCCACGGTGGCCCTGGTCAACAACGCACAACGTGAACACCAGGAGTTCATGGGCACGGTGGAGGCGGTGGCGCGTGAAAACGGATCGGTGCTGCGCTTTCTGCCCAAGGACGGCGTGGCCATCTTCCCTGCCGGAGATGAATACACGCCGCTGTGGACCGAGCTGAGCGCTGGCCGCCCCAGCCTGATGTTTGGCGAGGCCGCTGATGGGGCTCAGGTTTTTGCCAGCGATGTGGTCTGGGTCAACGGAGCCTGGAGTTTTGCGCTGAACACCCCGCAAGGCGTGGCAGCCGTGCAGCTGCATATTGCCGGCCGCCACAACGTGCGTAACGCACTGGCCGCGGCTGCCTGCGCCCATGCCGCCGGTGTGCCTTTGCCTGCCATTGCACAGGGACTCTCGGGCTTCGAGCCTGTGACGGGCCGCTCGCGTGCACTGGCCGTGCAGATCAATGGTCAGGGCGTCACGGTGGTCGACGACAGCTATAACGCCAACCCCGACTCGGTGGCCGCCGCCATTGCCGTGCTGGCCGAGCTGCCCGCACCGCAGTTGCTGGTGCTGGGCGACATGGGGGAGGTGGGCGATGACGGCCCGCAGTTCCATGCCGAGGCCGGTGCGCTGGCGCAGCAGGCAGGTATTGCCCATTTCTTTGCTCTGGGTGACCAGAGCGCGTTTGCGGCCTCTGCCTTTGGCAGCGGAGCTCGGCATTTTGATAGCATGTCCGCCCTTGAGCAGGCGGTGTGCGCAGTTTTACCCAAGGTAGGTAGCGTGTTGGTCAAGGGTTCGCGGTTCATGAAGATGGAGCAAGTGGTGCAGAGCATTGAGGCCTGTGCAGACAAGAAGCAGGGCAACTGCGAGGAGGCCGCATGCTGCTGATGCTGGCTCAATGGCTGCAGGGTATCTCGCCGGAGTTCGGCTTTCTGCGCGTCTTCCAGTACCTGACGCTGCGCGCCGTGCTGGCCGCCGTCACAGCCTTGCTGATCGGCCTGTGGATAGGTCCCAAGGCCATCCGCATGCTGACCGCGCTCAAGATCGGCCAGCCCGTGCGGGGCTATGCCATGGAGACCCATCTGGTCAAGAGCGGCACGCCGACCATGGGCGGCGTGCTGATTCTGTTCTCGATTACCGTATCCACCCTGCTGTGGTTCGACCTGTCCAACCGCTTTGTCTGGATCGTGCTGCTGGTCACGCTGGGCTTTGGCGCGATTGGCTGGGTGGACGACTGGCGCAAGGTCGTCAACAAGGACCCCGAGGGCATGCGCTCGGGCGAGAAGTATTTCTGGCAGTCCGTCATCGGTCTGCTGGCCGCCCTGTATCTGGTGTTCTGCATCTCCGAGAACAGCAACGCCGAGGTCTTCGCGCTGTTCATCTCCTGGGTGCAGTCGGGCTTTTCCATGGATCTGCCGCCCAAGGCCGGCCTGATGGTGCCCTTTTTCAAGGAAGTCAGCTACCCGCTGGGCGTGCTGGGCTTCATCGTCATGACCTATCTGGTCATCGTGGGCGCCAGCAATGCCGTGAACCTGACCGACGGCCTTGACGGCCTGGCCATCATGCCCGTCATCATGGTCGGCACGGCGCTGGGCATCTTCGCCTATGTGACCGGCAACGCCACCTATGCGCGCTACCTGCTGTTTCCCAGCATCCCCGGCACGGGCGAGTTGATGGTGTTCTGCGGCGCCATGGCGGGTGCCGGTCTGGCTTTTCTCTGGTTCAACGCACATCCCGCCCAGGTCTTCATGGGCGACGTGGGCGCGCTGGCGCTGGGCGCTGCTCTGGGAACGATTGCCGTGATCGTGCGCCAGGAAATCGTGCTGGCCGTGATGGGCGGCATCTTCGTGGCGGAAGCCATCTCGGTGATGCTGCAGGTGACTTACTTCAAGTACACCAAGAAGCGCTATGGCGAGGGCCGCCGTCTGCTGAAGATGGCACCGCTGCACCATCACTTCGAGAAGAGCGGCTGGAAGGAGACCCAGGTCGTGATCCGCTTCTGGATCATCACCATGCTGCTGTGCCTGCTGGGCCTGTCCACCCTGAAGCTGAGGTAGTCGCCATGCAAGACGAAGACCTCAAGCTCGATGATCAGGTTCTGCAGCCGGATGCGGTTGTGGATGCTATGCAAACGCAAGCGCCTATCGCTGATCTGCAAAGCATTTCAGATGAAAATATGTCTGAAATGATTCAGGAACAAGCGCAAGAAGCTCCTGAAATGCAAGCGCCTGTCAGCATCACCAAGACGCTGGATGCCGAGCCGGTGCCCGATATCTCCACCTTGACGGCAGCCAGGGATGCGGCCGCCTTCGTGGCACAGATCTTTGCCGACCCCAGCATCTCCGATGCGGCCGATGCCGAAGTGACCGAGGTCGAGTCGCAGCCCGAAGCCGAGCTGGAAGCAGTGGTGGAGCTGCCACCTGTCCCCGTGCACTGGCCGCAAGGCGCGGCCCAGCACCTGCAGGGCCAGCGCGTGCTGATTCTGGGTCTGGGCATCTCGGGCATCGCCATGGCACGCTGGTGCGTGCGTGCCGGTGCCGAGGTCACGGTGGCCGATACGCGCGAAGCCCCGCCCTATCTGCCTGCGCTGCAGGCCGAACTGCCCGGCGTGCGCTTTGTTGCCGGCGCATTCACGGCTGCTCTGGTCGATGGCCAGAGCCTGAGTTCCGTCTATCGTTCGCCGGGCCTGAGCCCGGCCAGCGTGGCCCCGGTCTTCGATGCCGCACGCAGCATCGGCCTGCCCACGGGCGGCGAACTGGATCTGTTTGCCTTTGCGCTCAAAGGCCTGCGCGAAGCCCATGGCTATGTGCCCAAGGTGCTGGGCATCACCGGCACCAACGGCAAGACCACGGTCACCTCGCTGACCGGTCAGCTGCTGGAGCATGGCGGATTGAGCGTGGGCGTGGCCGGCAATATCGGTCCTTCGCTGCTCGACACTCTGTCCGCTCGCATCGATGCAGAGACTCTGCCACAGGCCTGGGTGCTGGAGCTGTCCAGCTTCCAGCTCGACGACTGCCGCGGCTTCGAGCCCACGGCAGCCACGGTGCTCAATATCACCCAGGACCATCTGGACTGGCATGGTGGCATGCAGGCCTATGCCGATGCCAAGGCCCATGTCTTTGGCGAGCAGGCTCTGATGGTCCTCAACCGCGAAGACCCCGTCGTCATGGCCATGCTGCCGGCGCCCGTGGCGGTGCCCGGCAAGCGCGGCAAGACTTTCCAGCGTGCCCATGTCAGCTTTGGCGGCGACATGCCGCGCCGCCCCGGAGACTTCGGTCTGGAGGTGGTCAACGGCATGACCTGGCTGGTGCGCGCCCATGAGGCCGACGAAACCAGCAAGGGCAAGAACGCCGACGATCTGCACATCGTGCGCCTGATGCCCGCCGATGCGCTGCGCATCCGCGGCCGCCACAACGCCATCAATGCGCTGTCGGCCCTGGCGCTGGCGACCGGTGCAGGATGCACGCTGGCACCGTTGCTCTACGGCCTGCGCGAATACCGGGGCGAGCCGCACCGTGTGCAGCCCGTGGGCCGGGTGGGCGATGTCGAATACTTTGATGACAGCAAGGGCACGAATGTGGGCGCCACCGTGGCAGCCCTTATGGGCCTGGGGCCGGACCACCGCATCGTGGTGATTCTGGGCGGTCTGGGCAAGGGCCAGGACTTTACGCCGCTGGCCACTCCCGTCTCGCGCTATGTGCGCGCGGCCGTGCTGATCGGCCAGGATGCGCCGCTGATTCGCGAGGCGCTTGGCGACACAGGCGTGACCCTGGTCGATGCCGCAAGCATGCAGGACGCTGTGCAGCAGGCCGCGCGTCTGGCCCATGCCAATGATGCGGTGCTGCTCTCGCCGGCCTGCGCGAGCATGGACATGTTCAAGGACTATGCGGACCGCGCCCACCAGTTTGTGGAAGTGGTGCGTGAGCTGGCGCTTGAAGCCGGCCAGCAACTGGAGGACGGCGCATGACAGCCGCCTTCCTGACCAGCCTCTCCGGCCGCATGCGCTCGTGGTTCCGCAGCGCAGAGGAAAGGCCCATCGACGTGCTGCCCGTGCGCGTAGGCGGGCCGCTGTACGACCGTCCCACCCGTACTCCGGCAAGCGTACTGGGGCTGGATCAGGCATTGATCTGGGTCGTCATCGCCTTGCTGTCCTGGAGTCTGGTCATGGTGTATTCGGCATCGATTGCGATGCCCGACAACCCGCGCTTCGGCAAGATCGAGCCCTATCACTTTCTGCTGCGCCACACCATGTCGATAGGCATGGCCTTTGTGGCCGCGCTGCTGGCCTTCCAGGTGCCCATGAATGTCTGGGAGAAGGTGGCGCGCAAGCTGTTTCTGATCTCCATTGTGTTGCTGGTGGCGGTGCTGATCCCGCATGTGGGCACGGTGGTCAACGGCGCGCGGCGCTGGCTGTCGCTGGGCATCATGAACTTCCAGCCTTCCGAGCTGGCCAAGTTCTCCATCCTGATCTACGCGGCCGACTACATGGTGCGAAAGATGGAGGTCAAGGAGCGCTTCTTCCGCGCCGTGCTGCCCATGGGTCTGGCCGTGGTCGTGGTGGGCGTGCTGCTGCTGGCCGAGCCAGACATGGGGGCCTTCATGGTGATCGTCGTGATCTCCATGGGCATTCTGTTCCTGGGCGGCGTGAATGCGCGCATGTTCTTCATCATCGCACTGCTGGTGGTGCTGGCCTTCGGCATGATCATCGCCACCTCGGAGTGGCGCCGCGAACGTATTTTTGCCTACCTTGATCCCTGGGATGAGAAGCATGCGCTGGGCAAGGGCTACCAGCTCTCGCATGCGCTGATTGCCATCGGGCGGGGCGAGATCTTTGGCGTGGGACTGGGCCGCAGCGTGGAAAAGTTGCACTGGCTGCCCGAAGCGCATACCGACTTCCTGCTGGCCGTGATCGGCGAAGAATTTGGTCTGGTCGGCCTGCTGCTGATTGCTGCCGTCTTCTTCTGGTTGACCCGCCGCATCATGCTGATCGGCCGTCAGGCCATCGCGCTGGACCGTGTCTTTGCCGGGCTGGTGGCCGAGGGCGTGGCGATCTGGATGGGCTTCCAGGCCTTTATCAACATGGGTGTGAATTTGGGCGCTCTGCCAACCAAAGGCCTGACTCTGCCGTTAATGAGTTTTGGCGGTTCGGCCATTTTGATGAATTTGATTGCGATAGCTGTGGTGCTCAGAGTCGATTACGAAAACAAGCTGCTGATGAAGGGAGGCCACGCATGAGCCTGCTCATCAAGCCAAGCAAGCCGCGCACGGCACTGGTGATGGCCGGTGGTACCGGCGGTCATATCTTCCCCGGTCTGGCCGTGGCACAGGAGTTGCGTGCGCGCGGCTGGAATGTGCACTGGCTGGGAGCGCCCGGCTCCATGGAGTCGCGCATCGTGCCGCCCCAGGGCTTTGCACTGGAGCTGATCGAATTTGGTGGCGTGCGCGGCAAGGGGCTCAAGACCCTGGTGCAACTGCCGTTCAGGCTGGCGAAGGCCTTCTCGCAGGCGCGTGCCGTGATGAAGCGCGTGCAGCCCGATGTGGTCATCGGCCTGGGCGGATACCTCACCGTGCCCGGTGGCCTGATGGCTGCGGCTTCGGGCGTGCCCGTGGTGCTGCACGAGCAGAACTCCGTGGCCGGCATGGCCAACAAGGTCGTGGCCAAGGTGGCCAAGCGAGTGTTCACGGCTTTCCCCAAGGTATTTGCCAAGGGCGAATGGGTGGGCAATCCGCTGCGTCAGGCTTTCCTGGAGCAGGCCGAGCCCGCCCAGCGCTTTGCCGGCCGCAGCGGCCCGCTCAAGCTGCTGGTGGTGGGCGGCAGCCTGGGAGCCAGGGCGCTCAATGAGATCGTGCCCCAGGCTCTGGCCCTGATGCCTGCCGATCAGCGCCCCGTGGTGCTGCACCAGAGCGGTACGGCCCAGATCGATGCGTTGCGTGCCAACTATCAGGCTGCAGGCGTACAGGCCGAGCTGACTCCCTTCATCGATGACACGGCCAAGGCTTTTGCGGATGCCGATCTCGTCGTCTGCCGTGCCGGTGCCAGCACCGTGACCGAGATAGCCGCTGTAGGGGCGGCAGCGGTCTATGTGCCCTTCCCTGCTGCGGTGGATGACCACCAGACCAGCAATGCGCGCTTCCTCGTGGATGCCGGTGGCGGTTGGTTACAGCCGCAAAGTACTTTGAGCGCCCAAGGGTTGGCGGAAATGCTACAAAATATGCAGCGTGCGACGCTGTTGGAGCGCGCTGAACTCGCGAAGAAAATGCAAAAGACTGATGCCACCGCGAAGGTGGTCGCCGCTTGTGAGGAGTTGGCAGCATGAAACACGCCATTCATCACATTCACTTTGTCGGTATTGGCGGCGCCGGCATGAGCGGTATTGCAGAGGTTCTGCACAACCTGGGTTACGCCATTTCAGGCTCCGACCTGGCCGACAGCGCCACGCTGCGCCGCCTGGCGGGCCTGGGCATCAAGACCTTTGTCGGTCACGCGGCCGAGAACGTTGTTGGCAGCGATGCCGTGGTGACATCCACGGCCGTGCAGGGCGACAACCCCGAGGTCCTGGCTGCGCGCGAGAAAAAGATTCCTGTGGTTCCCCGTGCGCTGATGCTCGCCGAGCTGATGCGTTTCAAGCAGGGCATCGCCATTGCTGGCGCGCACGGCAAGACTACCACCACCAGCCTGGTGACCAGTGTGCTGGCCGAAGCCGGTCTGGACCCCACCTTCGTGATCGGCGGCAAGCTCAATAGCGCCGGCGCGAATGCCAAGCTGGGTCAGGGCGACTACATCGTGGTCGAGGCCGACGAGTCCGATGCCTCCTTCCTGAACCTGCTGCCTGTGATGGCCGTCGTTACCAATATCGACGCCGATCACATGGAAACCTACGGTCATGACTTCGGACGCCTCAAGCAGGCCTTTGTCGATTTCCTGCATCGCATGCCGTTTTACGGGCGCGCCATCCTCTGCGTCGACAGCCCTGCCGTGCGCGAGATCCTGCCCAAGCTGGCGCGTCCGGTCACGACCTACGGCTTTGCCGAAGATGCCCAGGTGCGCGCCGTGAACGTGCGTGCCGAAGCCGGTCGCATGCGCTTTACCGTGCGCCGCCAGAACGGCCAGAGCTACCCCGATCTGGAGGTTGTGCTGAGCCTGCCCGGCGAGCACAACGTGCTCAACGCCCTGTCTGCCGTGGCGGTGGCCATGGAACTCGAGATTTCCGACGAGGCGCTGCTGCGCGCCTTGGAAGGCTTCAAGGGCGTGGGACGGCGTTTCCAGCGCTATGGCGAACTGCCGGCTGCCAATGGCGGCACGTTCACCGTCATCGACGACTACGGTCATCACCCCGTGGAAATGGCAGCCACGCTGGCTGCGGCACGCGGTGCCTTCCCGGGGCAGCGCCTGGTGCTGGCCTTCCAGCCACACCGCTACAGCCGCACACGCGACTGTTTCGAGGACTTTGTGAAGGTCATCGGCAGCGCCGACTCGGTGTTGCTGGCCGAGGTCTATGCCGCGGGCGAGGCACCCATCGTGGCTGCCGACGGTCGATCCCTGGCTCGCGCCTTGCGTGTGGCCGGCAAGGTCGAGCCTGTATTTGTGGAAAACATTGCCGATATGCCGGCAGCCATCGCTGCCAATGCGCAAGCGGGCGATGTATTGCTGTGCATGGGGGCCGGATCGATTGGCGCCGTGCCTGGGAAATTGGTTGAAATGCTTCAGAAACAAGAGCTGGCCGCGCCCGCAGGGAGCGCGCAATGAGCATGTTTGGTACAAATATCGACGTGAAGGCACTGGGCAAGGTCGCCGTGCTCATGGGCGGTCGCTCGTCCGAGCGCGAGGTCTCGCTGATGTCCGGCGCTGGTGTGCTGGCCGCACTGCAGTCCAAGGGTGTCGATGCCCACAAGTTCGACCCTGCCGAACAGGGGCTGGAACAGCTCAAGGTGCAAGGCTTTGACCGCTGCTTCATCGCGCTGCACGGCCGCTACGGTGAGGACGGCACGGTGCAGGGTGCACTGGAGTTGCTGGACATCCCATATACGGGTTCGGGCGTGATGGCTTCCAGCATCGCCATGGACAAGATCATGACCAAGCGCATTTGGCGCTTTGAAGGCCTGCCCACGCCGGACTGGCGCATGGTCGCCTCGGCCGCTGAAACCCGCGCCGCACTGGAAGCCCTGGGCGCTCCCATGATCGTCAAGCCCGCACGCGACGGCTCCAGCATCGGCCTGACCAAGGTGATGAATGCCGACGAATGCGCCAAGGCCTACGAGCTGGCAGCCCAGTACGACGCAGAAGTGCTGTGCGAGCAGTTCATTGCCGGTGACGAGACCACCTGCCCCGTGCTGGGCACGGGTGCCCAGGCCGGTGCGCTGCCGGTGATCCGAATCGTTGCGCCCAAAGGCAACTACGACTACCAGAACAAGTACTTCACAGATACCACGCAGTACCACTGCCCTAGCGGCCTGCCGGCTGTCGAGGAGGCCGAGATCCAGCGCATTGTGGAAAAAGCCTTCCGCACGCTGGGCTGCCGTGGCTGGGCGCGTGCCGACATCATGATTCGCGCCAGCGACCGCAAGCCTTTCTTGCTGGAGATCAATACCTCGCCAGGCATGACGGGGCATTCTCTCGTCCCCATGGCTGCGCGCGCTTCCGGCGTGAGCTACGAAAACCTGTGCCTTGGCATCCTGGCCATGAGCACGCTGGATGGAGAAGCGGAGCAGCCATGAACCGCAACCAGCCCACAGCCGTCGTCCCGTTCGACGTCAAGCTCATGAACATCACTGCCACGGTGATGTTCATGGGCTGCTTGACGGCGTGCGTGATGGCCGTGGGGTGGTGGTTGATGCGAACTCCGGCCTTCAATATCGGTCGCATCGTGGTGGAAGGCGAGCTGGTGCATAACAACGCCGTGACGCTGCGCGCCAATGTGGCGCCAGTACTCAAAGGCAACTTCTTCACGGTGGACCTGAAGGCGGCCCAGCATGCATTCGAGCAAGTGCCCTGGGTGCAGGAGGCGCAGGTGCGCCGCGAATATCCGAACGGCTTGCGCGTTGCGCTCAAGGAGCATGTGGCCGAGGCCTTCTGGGGGGCTGAGACCGGTACCGGTCTGGTCAACAAGGCCGGCGAAGTGTTTGAAGCCAATCTGGGCGAACTGGATCGCGAAGGTCTGCCGCGTCTGCAAGGCCCCGAGGGCTCGGCACCGCGTGTTCTGCAGATGTATCGAGCGCTGGAGCCGGCCTTGAAGCCGCTCGATGTGGCGCTGGACAGCCTGACTCTGGATGCGCGTGGCAGTTGGACGCTGGTGCTGGACAACGATGCGCTGCTGGAACTGGGCGGCGGCACGACCGAAGACATATTGCAGCGCGTGCAGCGCTTTGTGCGCACGCTGCCTCAGATCACCTCTCAATACAAGCGCTCGGCTGCGGCACTGGAGTCTGCAGACCTGCGTTACGAAGACGGCTATGCCTTGCGACTCAAGGGCGTGACCACTGGAACCTCCGCGCCGGCAGCTGCTGCCAGGGCCAGACGATGAGCAGGAGCAGGGGAGCAGACATGCAAGGCGCACACAAAGACAAGACAGAACCTACCGGGGGCGGAAGCTGATATGGCAAGAGAATACAAGGATGTGATTGTTGGGCTGGATATCGGCACGGCCAAGGTCATGGCGGTGGTGGCCGAGGTCATGTCCAATGGCGAGCTCAAGCTGGCGGGCCTGGGCGTAGCCCCCAGCAACGGCTTGAAACGCGGCGTGGTCGTGAATATCGATGCGACCGTGCAAAGCATCCAGCAGGCGCTCAAAGAGGCCGAGTTGATGGCGGATTGCAAGATCCAGCGAGTGTGTACCGGCATTACGGGTAGCCATATCCGCGGTCTGAATTCCAGCGGCATGGTGGCCATCAAGGACAAGGAAGTCTCGTCCACCGATATGGCTCGCGTGATGGAAACCGCCAAGGCCATCAATATCTCGTCCGACCAGCGCCTGCTGCTGGTCGAGGCGCAGGAGTTCGTCATCGACGGCCACGAGGTGCGCGAGCCCATCGGCATGAGCGGCATTCGCCTTGAGGCCAAGATCCATATCGTGACCGGCGCCCAGAGCGCGGCCGAGAACATCATCAAATGCGTGCGCCGCTGCGGCCTGGAAGTCGAGCAGCTGCTGCTCAACCCGCTGGCGTCGGCCCAGGCCGTGCTGACCGATGACGAGCGCGAGCTGGGCGTGGCCGTGGTGGACATCGGCGCGGGAGCGACCGATGTGGCCATCTTCACCGGCGGTGCGATTCGCCACACGGCCGTGATCCCGATTGCCGGTGACCTGATCACCAGCGACATCGCCATGGCCCTGCGTACCCCCACCAAGGATGCCGAGGACATCAAGGTCGAGAGTGGCTATGCCAAACAGTTGCTGGCCGATCCCGATGCCCAGGTCGAAGTGCCGGGCCTGGGCGACCGCAGCCCGCGCATGATCAGCAAGCAGGCCCTGGCCGGCGTGATCGAGCCCCGCGTGGAAGAGATCTTCTCGCTGGTGCAGCAGGTCATCCGCGAATCGGGCTACGAAGAAGTGCTGTCCTCGGGCATCGTGCTCACGGGCGGCAGCGCCGTCATGCCCGGGATGATCGAGCTGGGCGAAGACATCTTTCTCAAGCCCGTGCGCCGCGGGCTTCCCAAATATTCCGGTGCGCTGGCCGACATGGTCGCCCAGCCCCGTGCCGCCACGGTGATGGGCCTGCTCGATGAAGCACGTCTGGCACGTCTGCGTGGCTACAAGGTGGCCCAGAAGAGCGGTTCCATGAAGACCGCTTTTGGCCGGTTCAAAGACTTCATCGTGGGGAACTTCTGATATGAGCACTTATCGCATGTTCATCACCGGACCACCACAGATGGATTTTTCGCGGTATCGACGACGAAGACCGCGAAGACCTCAAGAGTTCGAAATTTCTTTTCCACAGCAGCGACAAACCACCACTAGAGAACAGGAGCACCACCATGCCTATCGACATGATTGAAACCGAAGAATTCAACCAAGGCACGCAGATCAAGGTGATCGGCGTCGGCGGCGGCGGCGGCAACGCCGTCGACCACATGATTGAACGCAGCGTTCAGGGCGTCGAATTCATTACGGCCAATACCGATGCTCAAGCTCTGTTGCGCAGCCGCGCTCACCGCACCATCCATCTGGGTGGCAGCGGCCTGGGTGCCGGCAGCAAGCCCGACAAGGGCCGCGATGCTGCGGAAGCTGCTGTGGAAGATATTCGCGCTGCCATCGAAGGCGCGCACATGCTCTTCATTACGGCAGGCATGGGTGGTGGTACGGGTACCGGTGCATCGCCTGTGATCGCACGAGTGGCCAAGGAAATGGGCATTCTGACGGTGGGTGTGGTGACCAAGCCTTTCGAGTGGGAAGGCGGTCGCCGCATGCAGAACGCTGACGCCGGCCTGGCCGAGTTGGAGGCGAATGTGGACTCGCTGATCGTTGTGCTCAACGAAAAGCTGCTCGATGTGCTGGGCGACGATATCTCCCAGGACGAGGCTTTTGCCCATGCCAACGACGTTCTGAAGAACGCCGTGGGTGGCATTGCCGAAATCATCAACGAGTACGGCCATGTGAACGTCGACTTCGAAGACGTGCGCACCGTGATGGGCGAGCCCGGCAAGGCCATGATGGGCACGGCCAAGGCCGCCGGTCCCGATCGTGCCCGTATCGCTGCCGAGCAGGCCGTGGCCTGCCCGCTGCTGGAAGGCATCGATCTGTCCGGCGCTAAGGGCGTGCTGGTGCTGGTGACTGCAGCCAAGGGTAGCCTCAAGCTGTCCGAGTCGCGTCTGGCCATGTCCACCATCAATGCCTATGCGTCTCCCGATGCGCATGTGATCTACGGCGCTGCCTACGATGACTCGCTGGGCGACGAAATCCGCGTGACCGTGGTGGCCACCGGCCTGTCGCGTCCCAATGTGCGTCGCCAGAACATCCAGGTGGTGCAGGGCGGTCTGCGTACTGGTACCGACAACGTGGCAGTGGGTCTGCCTCCCCTGGGCGGCATGGACTACGGCACGGCCAACACCAATGTGCCCAGCGTCTGGCGCACCAACCGCACCCAGGCTTCGGAGCGCGTGAGCGCGCTGGCGTCTGGCGGCATGGACGATGTGGAGATCCCGGCGTTTCTGCGCAAGCAGGCTGATTAAGCTACCCCTGAGCGGCTTTGCCGCTTCCCCCTCTCTGGCGCTTTGCGCCGGAGGGGGACGACACCCTCGGTGCGGGGCGGCCCTTCCTCGGTGTCTCTGCCTCCGAGTGCGCCAGCGCTTGAGAGTCAGCCGCAAAGGCCTTTGGTTCGTTAAGGACTGATGGCCCATCAGTTCGCTGTATCGCAGCGATTAAGACAACCCTGAGTCGGCGTAAGCCGGCTCGGGGTTGTCCCATTTAAAATACCAGCATGCTTCAGCAACGTACCATCAAGACCATTTCCCGTGCCGTAGGCGTGGGCCTGCACAGCGGCCAGCGTGTCGAGTTGACGCTGCGCCCTGCCCAGCCTGATACCGGCATCGTGTTCCGTCGCGTGGACTTGCCTGAGCCTGTGGATATCCCCATTTCCGCCGAGGCCGTGACCGATACGCGCATGGCTTCCACCATCGGCAGCGGCGGCGCCAAGGTGCATACGGTAGAGCACCTGATGTCGGCCATCGCCGGTCTGGGAATCGACAACCTCTACGTGGACATCACTGCCGAAGAAGTGCCGATTCTCGATGGCTCCTCGTCATCGTTCGTGTTTCTGCTGCAAAGCGCCGGAATCGAGTTGCAGAAAGCGCCCAAGCGCTTCATCCGCATCAAGAGCCCGATCGAGGTGCGCGAAGGCGAAGGCCAGAACCTCAAGTGGGCGCGCTTCGATCCCTACCACGGCTTCAAGCTGCGCTTCGAGATCGACTTCGCTCACCCAGCCGTGGACTCCACGGGACAGTGCGTGGAGTTCGACATGGGTCTGGACAACTACACACGCGACATCGCCCGCGCCCGCACCTTCGGCTTCACCAAGGATGTGGAAATGCTGCGCAACAACGGCCTGGCACTGGGCGGCGGGCTGGACAACGCCATCGTCATGGACGACTACAAGGTCCTGAACAGCGACGGCCTGCGCTATGACGACGAGTTTGCCAAGCACAAGATCCTTGACGCGATCGGCGATCTGTATCTGATCGGCAAGCCCATTCTTGGTGCCTACAGCGCCTTTCGTTCGGGTCACGGTCTCAACAACAAGCTGCTGCGCGCAATGATCGAGCAGCCCGAGACCTGGGAGCTCGTGACCTTCGAGAGCGAGCGCCAGGCTCCTCAGGGCTTTGCCATGCCCGCTCAGGCCTGGTGAGCGAGACCTCCATGTTGATCTTTCGCTGGCTGGCCACCTTGCTGATTCTGGCTTCGGCATTGAGCTTTGCCTTCTATCTGGGAACCGGCAAGGCGCATTACAAGCGCCTGGGCTTTTTGCTGTTCAAGTGGACGGTGATTGCCGGTCTGGCCTTTTTTGCCGTGATGTTTGTCGGACGCATCATCTGAGAACTAATGAATATTGATAGCGGCTTGCCAAATCCGGCTTGGCGTTTCATAGGTTTCTGTTCTGTAAACAGCGCGCAAAAAGTGGTAAATCGGCAGTTGCTCACTTCTTGCGGCGCCGAAATTGGGTAAAGATGGATCTGCTGCGGCCGCCATGACCGGCCGCACACCTTGTTGACCGAAACAATTCGACAAAGGAGTACCCATGTCCCGTTTGACTACCCGCATTCTTTCTGCCTCCATTGCCGCCTGCCTGGGTCTGGGCAGTCTGGCCGTCCAGGCGCAGCCCGGCCCGCCACCCGGCCGCGGCAATGGACATGGAGCGCAGGACATGCGCCATGGCGGTCGCCATGATGATCGTGGTCGGCATGAGCAGCGCCATGACAGGCGCGACGACCGACGTGCCGATCATCACGACAATGGTCGCCGTGGCGGTGGTCCCGACCATAACTGGTACAAGGGCAGTCGCGTGCCGCCGCAATACCGCAGCCAGCACTATGTGGTGAATGACTGGCGCGGCCACCATCTGTCGGCGCCGCCGCGTGGCTATCACTGGATTCAGAACGGCGGCGACTATCTGCTGGTTGCCATTGCCACAGGCGTGATCGCCTCCATGGTGCTGAGCGCCTATTAAGCAAATCACACCATCAAAAAAGCCGTGGCATGTCACGGCTTTTTTTTGTATCGGGCAGAGCTTTGAAGCAGTGTGTGCTCCAGCTCGGGGCTGCGAGGAAAAACCATCCTGCGATCCCTTCCGAAGAGAGAAGGGGAAGCCGCGAAGCGGCTAAGGGCGAGCTCAATAGACCCGTCCGCCCCGGTACATGGCATGTTGCTTGCGGTGCAGATCGGTGGACTTGGCCATCAGCCCCATGGCGGCAGCCGCATGGGCATGGGTGATGGCCAGTCCCAGCGCGTCGGCGGCATCGGTGCCGGGCAGGCCGGGCAGTTGCAGCAGCCGTTTGACCATTTCCTGGATCTGGCTCTTGGCTGCGCGACCATGGCCGACTACGGCTTTTTTCATCTGCAGGGCGGTGTATTCGGAAACCGCGAGATTGGCGTTGACCAGGGCCGTCAGCGCCGCACCACGGGCCTGGCCCAGCAGCAGCGTGGACTGGGGGTTGACGTTGACGAAGACGATTTCCACGGCAGCCACCTCGGGCTGATAGCGTGAGGCGACTTCGGAGATGCCGTCGAACAGCACCTTGAGACGGCCCGGCAGGTCGCCGAGTTCCATCTTGTTGGTGCGTATGGTGCCGCTGGCCACATAGGACAGGCGCTGGCCTTCCATGTCGATGACGCCAAAGCCCGTGGTCTGCAGGCCAGGGTCGATTCCTAGAATTCGCATGGCTGTCGATTATCCACGTACAAAACCTTCACGCTCCATGCGGGTGACAGCAAGCAAGAGCCGCCTCGCGGCGATGCTGCCGTCCTCCTCGGGGAAGGCGCGGGGCCGCCCAGGCGAAGCGCCTCAGGGGGGCGTCACCATCGGTATATAGCGCGCAATCGTGCGACTGCGCTGCGCCAGATAGCGCGATTGCGGCATTTTCTCGAAGCGCTTGGGTGCCGGAAGCATGGCGGCAAGTCGTGCTGCCTCAGCCGCATTGAGCTGGGCGGCACTCTTGCGGAAGTAATGTTGGGCGGCGGCCTCGGCGCCGAACACGCCCTGGCCCCATTCCACATTGTTGAGATAGATCTCCAGAATGCGCTGCTTGCTCAGCATCAGCTCCAGCAATTGCGCCAGCACCAGCTCCTGGCCCTTGCGCAGAAAATTGCGTTCGCCCGACAGCAGCAGGTTCTTGGCCAGCTGCTGGGTGATGGTGGAGCCGCCATAGACCTTGGCGGGCTTGCTGTTGCTTCCTGCTTTTTCGGCCTGCATGGCCCTGGCCTCGGCTTTTGCGTTGCGCTGCCAGGCCCTCTGAACGGCATTCCATTCCACGCCGTGATGGTCCATAAAGCCGGCATCTTCGGAGGCAATCACCGCGCGCTTGAGGTTGCTGGAGATCTGGCCGTAGTCCACCCATTGCTGGCGCCAGCGCAGGCCCTCGCTGCTGTGGGCAAGCTGCCAGGCTTCGGAGCGCTGATAGCTGGTGGACTCTGGATCCAGCCATGCCATGACTGCGATGCGTGCTACAAAAAACAATTGCAGCAGCAGGGTGGCGCAAAGCACCAGCAACAGCAGTCGGCCAAGAGCTTTCATGGTGGGGCGAGGTTTTAGTGAGCGGCTTCGGCGTGCAGCAGAGCGCGCAGTTCGGCCAAGACTTGTGCAGAGGGCGGACGCACGCCGCGCCATAGTGCAAAGGACTCGGCAGCCTGCTCCACCAGCATGCCCAGACCATCACGCGCCAGCGCGCCGTGGCTGCTGGCCCAATTCAGAAAATTCTGGGCGGCGGGGCCGTACATCATGTCGTAGGCCAGACTGCGTGCGTGCAGCACGCTGGCGGGCGCGGGCACCTCAGCCCCAGCCAGGCTGCTGGCTGTGGCATTGATGATGATGTCGAAATTTTGGGTCAGATCAGTCTCAAGCACTTGCCTTTCAAGTGCTACCAGCTCTACGTTATGTAGTGTGGCAATGGCCGCATGCTGCTGGACCAGCGTTTGAGCCCTGGCATGAGTGCGGTTGACCACGACTAGGCGGCGGGGCTTTTGCTCCAGCAAAGAGCCCAGGGCTCCAGCAGCGGCGCCGCCCGCGCCAAGCAGCAGCACATCACGCCCGGCGATGGGCACACCGGCATTGCGGGTGATGTCGGCCACGATGCCCAGGCCATCGGTGTTGTCGGCATGAATGCCGTTGGCACCGAATACCAGCGTATTGGCAGCACCAGCCAGCCGCACGCGCTCGCTGGTGCTGGTGGCCAGCTCGGCCGCCTGCAGCTTGAAGGGAACGGTCACATTGCAGCCCTTGCCGCCGCGCGCGGCAAAGTCGCGCACAAAGTCGGCAAAGCCATCCAGCGGCACCAGGGCGCGGTCATAGCTGACGGGCTGGCCGGTCAGCTCGGCGAAGCGGGCATGAATCCAGGGAGAGCGGCTATGGGCAACGGGGTTGCCCATGACGCAGTAGGCATCAAGCGTATTTGTCATAAAAAGGCTGAAGGAAATCGCTGAGCAGAGTTGGGTGCGCGTTGGGGCAGTGGCCGGAGAGATCGGCGCAGCCTAAGCCAAGGCAGCCGCACAAGGGCCGTCCCGCCGCGCTGGCTGCGTTCCCCGCCTGCAAGCGAAGCGATGCGAGAGCGGGGGAAGACGCCGAAGGCGGCACAGGGGGTCACCTTATGTCTGTTTCCAGTGTCTGCTCGCGTGTGAACCTGAAGCGCGAGACGACGGCGATCTGATCGGCCTTGGTGCGCATGGCAGGGCCGAAGTGGCCGTAAGGGGCTGCGGCGCGGGCAATGGCCTCGGCACGGGTATCGAGCATGCGGTTGCCCGAGCCCTGCACAACCTCGGTGGAAAGCACGCGGCCGTCATGATTCACGGTCAGGATCATGACCAGCTCGCCATACAGCTTCTTGCCCTTGTTCTCGGGGAAGTTTTCCGTGCCCTTGTCTTCCACCTTGCGGCGCAGCGCATCGTAGTAGACGGCGTACACGGCCTCCTTGGTGGCGGGGCTGATATAGCGCTTCTTGGGGCGGGCGTTTTCCGCGTTGATACGCTTTTCAATCTCCGCCAGCAGCTTGATGAGCTGCAAGCGCTTTTCTTCCTGTGCCTCCAGGGCCTTGTTGTCGGCGCTCAGCCGCGGGTCTATGGGGGGCAGCGCGGCCACTTGCTGGCGCAGCTGGGTCAGCAACTGGTTCTGCTGCTCCTGCATGGCATCGAGCTGGCGCTGTTTTTCCTCGAAATCGTCGCCCACTGTCGTCAGGGCCGAGTAGGGCATGGGACTGGTGGAACGGCCCTGGTCGGCATCGCCGCCGCCGGCCAGCGAGGTCTGGGCAATGGCCTGGGCCTTGTCCGGCGTCTCGTTGGCGCGGGCATTGACCAGAATCACTTCCAGAGGCGTGTCCTGAAACACGCGCTCAAAGCGTTCCGGGTCCACGAAACGAATGGTCAGCAACACGGCATGGACGGCGATGGACACGCCCAGCGCCAGCTGCAGCGTACTCAGTCGTCGAAGAGAGGTGGGCAGTTTCACGGCAGCGTCAGGGCGATGAGATGTGGAGATCAGGACTTGGGCTGGTCTGCAGCGGGATCGGCGTCGTTCATGTCCACCGCAATGGAGATGGGGCCGGCCACGGCGTCGTCATCGTCCTCGCCGCTGTCCTCGCCTTCGCTTTCGGCCTCGGCTCCTGCATCCAGGCGCTCGATCAGCGTGCCCGAGATGTCCAGCGAGATCTCGTCGATCTCGCCGAGCTTGACGCGCACATGGGCGCCGCGCGGCAGGTTCTGCGCACCCAGCACGGGCAGCACCAGAGGCAGATTGTCGGCGCGCACCAGGAAGGAGCCGTTGGGGCCTTCCTTGAACACGCTGGCCGTCAGTTCGCTGATGCCGTTCTGCTCCAGATACTTGAGCGTCCAGAAACGCTCCATGCCGGCCTGATAGCCGTTGTAGGCGCTGTAGGCGCCGTCAAAGCTGCTGATGATGCCGAACAGCTCGGCGTCCTTGGGCTTGAAGGGCGCTGCCAGGGCAGCCGTCTTGCCATGGCGGGCGCAGGCAATGATCTGCCACTGATTGACAAGGTCCACATAGCGTCGCAGCGGGGAGGTGGCCCAGGAGTAGGCTTTCACACCGATGCCGGCATGGGGCAAGGCCTTGGTGCTCATGCGTACCTTGACGCCGGGTGCCAGGCTGGCCTGGCTGCGGTAGATGCCGGGCACACCGTGCTCGGCCAGCATCAGTCCCCAGGTGCTGTTGGCCACGATGGCGGCCTCGGCCACGATCAGGTCCAGCGGCGCGCCGCGCTTGCGCACGGTGATCTGCACCTGCTCGCTGCCATTGGGCTCGGCGCCGTCGTTGCCGACGAGACGGAAGTTGTAGTCCGGGCGGTTGAAGTTCTCGGGCTTGCCGCGCACCACTTCGCGATTGGCCTTGAGGAACTTGGACCAGCGCTGTAAAAAGGTGAGTTCCTTGCGCTTGCCCAGCAATGAATCAGGCGTGTTTTCAACCTCGATCGAGGAGTCAGTCAGCCATTCCTCGGTGACGATGTGATCGAGCTTGTCGTAGCGGAAGTTGACTTCCACGGGCACGCGCTCGAGACGGGTTTCGCTGGAGATGGTCTCCAGCGTCTCCTCGTTGATCTGCACATACAGCGAGACCGCGGGGTTGGAGCGGCCCTCGTCCAGCGTGTAGATATGCACCACGTCGTCGGGCAGCATGGTGATCTTGTAGCCGGGCATGTAGACGGTGGACAGGCGGGCGCGGCCCAGCTTGTCCAGCTCGCCGCCGGGCGTGATGGCCAGACCGGGGGCGGCAATGTGGATGCCCACGGTGACGGTGCCCGTGCCCAGGCCCGTGACGGACAGCGCATCGTCGATTTCGGTGGTGGCCGAGTCGTCGATGGAAAAAGCCTTTACATCGGCCACGGGCAGATCGGCCGGCGGCTGAGGGGCCTGCACGGCGGGGAAGCCCGTGCCCTTGGGGAAGTTGTCGAACAGGAAGCGCTTCCAGTGGAACTGGTAGGAAGAGTCGATGGCGCCGGCGCGGTGCAGCAGCTCCAGCGGGGCCAGCTTGGTGGTGCGGCTGGCATCGACCACGGCTTTGTATTCGGCAGCGTTCTTGTCGGGCTTGAACAGAATCTTGTAGAGCTGTTCGCGGATTGCCTGCGGGCATTCGCCGCGGCCCAGTTCCTCGGCCCAGGCGTCGATCTGTGCCTGAATCTGCTTTTTCTTCTCGATGGCGGCAAGGGCTTGCTGCAGGATTTCTGCAGGAGCCTTCTTGAAGCGGCCCTTGCCCGCACGACGGAAATAGTGCGGTGCGTCGTACAGGCAGAACAGCGCACCGGCCTGCTGGGCCAGCGTCGCGGATTCGGAAAAATAGTCACGCGCCAGGTCGGCAAAGCCGAACTCTTCCTCGGGCGCAAATTCCCAGGCCAGATCAAGATCGATCTCGGCGGCCTGGGCCTGGCCCTGAGCGACCAACTCGGCAGGTGCCGGCTTCTCGAACTTGAGCAGGATATTGGCGGCCTTGACCTTGACCCGCTTGCCCGAGTCCAGCTCGACTTGGGCAGAGGATTCGGCTTCGGAGAGGATGCGCCCGGCCAGAAATTTGCCGGCTTCTTCAAACAGTGCGTGCATAACCGCGCATTTTCCCACGAGCCGAACATTCGGCGCTCAGAAGTGATTCAGTTCATGCTTGAGGTCGGTCAATATCAGACGTGGCCCCCGCGCGGTCAGGGCCGTGAACAGGGGGCACGTTGCTGCAATACAGCCGTTTCCTGGGGTGGCGCCTGGAGTCGCCAAGGGCATCAGGCCAAGGCCAGAAATTCGTCGATCCGGTCCAGATACTCGGCAAAGTTGCTCAGGGCGTGGTCGCCGCCTTCTTGCACCAATTGAAGTGCGTGAGGGTAGCGCTCGCTCATCTCGTTCCAGTCCAGCACCTCGTCGCCCTGGGCGATCAACACCATCTCGGGTGCTGCCGGCGTCATGGTGCGGGTGTCGAGCTGGCGCAATTCCTCAATGTATTCGGGGCGAAAGAAGAAGGTTTCCTCGGGGTCATGCCAGCTGGACTGCTCGCCAATGTATTTTTCCAGGTCGCGGGCCGGGTTGACGGCGGGGTTGATCATCACGCTCTTGCAGCGCGCCAGCTGGGCCACCCAGCTGGCGTAATAGCCGCCCAGCGACGAGCCCATGACGGCCATGTTCTGGCGTGGCCAGTTGGCGATGCCCTCGGCGATCACGGCTGCCGCTTCGCGCGGCGAGGGCGGCAGCTGCGGGCACCACCAGCGTACCTTGGAATGCCTGGCACCCACATAGTCCGCCATGATGCGCGCCTTGTTGGACTGGGGGGAGGAGCGAAAGCCGTGCAGATACAGCAGGTGGGTGGTCGTCATAGCGGCAATCTCCTCTGGTAAAAAACACTTCTGTCTCTGTCATTGTGGACTGTCTGCCCCAAGACTATCAGGGGAGAAGGCCTATGGCGGGGGGGAATGAGCGTGGGCCGACTTGAGCCGTCAGCAAAGCTCAACCCTGCAAGCTGCACGGCAGTCGGCTCCCACGATAATTGCGGCCCATGTCCGCCATCGAATTCGATAAGCCCTCGCTGCTGCAACGCATTGTTCCGCTGTTTCGCGGCTTTGATTTTCTGCTGCTTCTCTTTATCGCCATGTTGGCGGGCGCGGGGCTGCTGGCCATGTACTCGGCGGGTTTCGATCACGGCACGCGCTTTGTGGACCACGGCCGCAATATGCTGATTGCGGCAGGTCTGCTGTTCGTGCTGGCCCAGATATCCCCCCAGCAATTGATGAAGGTGGCCGTGCCTCTCTACACCCTGGGCGTGGTGTTGCTGGTGGCGGTGGCGCTGTTCGGCATCACCAAGAAGGGGGCCACGCGCTGGGTGAATGTGGGAGTGGTGATTCAGCCCTCCGAGCTTTTGAAGATCGCCACGCCGCTGATGCTGGCCTGGTGGTTCCAGCGCCGCGAGGGCAATCTGCGCGCCTCGGACTTTGTCATCGCCTTTGTGCTGCTGATGGTGCCTGTGGGCCTGATCATGAAGCAGCCCGATCTGGGCACCTCGCTGCTGGTGATGGCTGCCGGCCTGTCCGTGATCTTTTTTGCCGGCCTGCCCTGGAAACTCATCGTGCCGCCCGTGCTGCTGGCCCTGGTCGGCATTTTCCTCATCGTCTGGTTTGAACCCCAGCTCTGCGCCGATGGCGTGAGCTGGTATTTTCTGCATGACTATCAGCGGACACGCGTCTGTACCTTGCTGGACCCCACGCGCGACCCGCTGGGCAAGGGCTTTCACATCATTCAGGGCATGATTGCCATCGGTTCGGGCGGTGTCTGGGGCAAGGGTTTCATGGCTGGCACGCAGACCCACCTGGAATTCATTCCAGAGCGCACCACCGACTTCATCTTTGCCGCCTATTCCGAAGAATTCGGCCTCATAGGCAATCTCTTCATCATCGTCGGCTTTCTGCTGCTGGTCTGGCGCGGGCTGGCCATTTCCATGAATGCCAACTCGCTGTTCGGCCGGCTGATGGCAGCTGCCGTGGCCATGATCTTCTTCACCTATGCGTTCGTGAACATGGGCATGGTCAGCGGCATTTTGCCGGTGGTGGGCGTGCCTCTGCCTTTCATCAGCTATGGCGGCACGGCCATGGTCACGCTGGGCCTGGCGCTGGGCGTGCTGATGTCGGTGTCGCGGGCGCAGCGGCAACTACCCGGCGGTGATGGGCATATTCCCCATGCGTGAAGACCCGTGATCGGGATTGGATGCTCTTAAAAGGAGAGCTTCAATTCTATGCTTTGCAAGCCTTGAGTAATGGTTTTATGTGAAACTGCGTGCCGGGGCGGCGGGCTTAGATCGTTGAAAAATGTCAGTAGTTCCGTCCAAGGTCTTGCTTCGACTGTAAACAGCGTTTACAAACGGTTCTGGGGGGTCAGAAGACCGATCAAGCGGGAGCGGCAAAGACCCAGGTGGGGTTCTGCAATGCAAAGCGGGCAGGGCGGAACCCGGCAAGTGCGAAGCTAAGTGAATGGAGCGGAATGTTGTTCAGCCTGGTGGGGCAACATTCCGCTCTTTTTTATGCGCAGCCCGAGACAAGTCAGGGCTTGCAGCTATCTCTACAATGCTCTCATGATTTCCCGCGAACCCACCATCGAACGCTTGGCCACGGCCCGTCAGTTGCTGCTTGAGCCCTTCGGCCTGGACGAAACCCATCTTGCGCGTGCGCTTGCCGAAATTCGCTCGCACCAGGTGGATGACGCCGATCTCTACTTCCAGTACACCCGCGCGGAAGGCTGGAGCTTGGAAGAAGGCATCGTCAAGACCGGCTCCTTCTCCATCGATCAGGGAGTAGGCGTTCGGGCGGTCAGCGGCGAGAAGACGGCCTTTGCCTATTCCGACGACATTTCCGAAGCCTCGCTGCTGGATGCCGCACGTACCGTGCGCTCCATCTCCAGCGCAACCCAGACGCGCCGCGTCAAGGCGGGTGCGCAGAAGATTGCGCAAAGCCGCTCGCTCTATCCTGAGCTGGACCCCATCAGCACGCTGGACAGCACGGCCAAGGTCGAGTTGCTGGGCAAGGTGGAAAAGCTGGCTCGCGCCAAGGACCCGCGCGTGGTGCAGGTCATGGCCGGTCTTGCCAGTGAATACGATGTGGTGCTGGTGGCCCGTGCGGACGGCACGCTGGCCGCTGACGTGCGCCCGCTGGTGCGCCTGTCGGTGACGGTGATCGCCGAGCAAAAGGGCCGCCGCGAGGTGGGCTCCTCCGGTGGTGGCGGTCGCTTCGGTCTGGCCTATTTCAGCGACGAGCAGATCAGCCAGTATGTGGACGAGGCCGTGCATGCAGCCCTGGTCAACCTCGAATCGCGTCCCGCACCGGCCGGTGTGATGACCGTGGTGCTGGGTTCGGGCTGGCCCGGCGTGCTGTTCCACGAGGCCGTGGGCCACGGCCTGGAAGGCGACTTCAACCGCAAGGGCTCCAGCGCCTTCAGCGGCCGCATCGGTCAGCGCGTGGCCGCCAAGGGCGTGACCGTGCTGGACGACGGCACGATTGCCGATCGCCGTGGCTCTCTGAACGTGGACGACGAGGGCCATGTCAGCCAGAGCAATGTGCTTATCGAGGACGGCATTCTCAAGGGCTATATCCAGGACTCCATGAATGCACGCCTGATGGGCGTCAAGCCCACGGGCAATGGCCGTCGAGAAAGCTATGCCCACATCCCCATGCCGCGCATGACCAACACCTATATGCTGGGTGGCGACAAGGATCCGCAGGAGATCATTGGCTCCATCAAGAAGGGCCTGTACGCCACCAACTTCGGCGGAGGTCAGGTGGACATCACCAGCGGCAAGTTCGTGTTCTCTGCCAGCGAAGCCTACTGGGTGGAAAACGGCAAGATCCAGTACCCCGTCAAGGGAGCGACCATCATCGGCAGCGGCCCGGAGTCGCTCAAGCACATCAGCATGATAGGTAACGACATGCGCCTGGACTCGGGTGTGGGCACTTGCGGCAAGGAAGGCCAGAGCGTGCCTGTGGGCGTGGGCCAGCCTACGCTGCGCATTGACGGCCTGACAGTTGGCGGCACGGCCTGATAGAGGTTTCATGGCGGGTCTGCCCGTCGTGAGCACCAACCCCCGCTTTGCATGGCAGAGCGGGGGTTTTTCATTTCAGTGTGCTGCAGACCATTCGCCACAGACCGCTTACGGCAAAAAAGCTTGTGGCAAACCGCTGTAGATCGCCTGGCAGCAGGGTTTTTTCATGGCGTTTCGTGGTCTTGCCCTGAATATTGCTGATGCGCTGAAAAATTGCACTGATTATGGGTAAATTGAAATTAAAATCAATAAAATTCTGAAAAATAAGAAAAAACGCAAAAATATTGCGCATGAATAAATTTTGAAAAATGCGCCATTTCAGAGGGAAAACCTGTTTTTGACAGAACGGCGGTGCGAGCTGCTGATGTTGCAATGCAAAAGAGCTGTGCTACATTGAAAGACATGCAAACGCAACGCGCCTATTTCTTTTACTTTTGGTTCTCGCCCCCGGCGGCTGAGAGGTAAACGCGCGCACCCTGCAAACACCTCCCAAAGAACCGCCGAAGCTGCAAAGCCCGGCGGTTTTTTTTCACCCCTACGTTTCAGCACCCCCGGTTTTCAACGATCAAACACCTCACGAAAGATTGCCATGACTGCTCTGAACACTTCCGCCACCGATTCCTGGTATCGCGCCGGCTCTCCCAAGACAGGCCAGACCGACGACGCACGTATCAAGGAAATCACAGTGTTACCCCCTCCAGAGCACCTCATTCGCTTCTTCCCCATTCGCGGCACTGCCGTGGAGACGCTGATCAGCGACACCCGCCGCAGCATCCACAACATCATGCGTGCGCAGGACGACCGTCTGCTGGTCATCGTCGGCCCTTGCTCCATTCACGATCCGGCTGCTGCCCTGGACTACGCCCGTCGTCTGGCCGTGGTGCGCGAGCAGTACAAGGACACGCTGGAAGTGGTGATGCGCGTCTATTTCGAAAAACCCCGCACCACCGTGGGCTGGAAGGGGCTGATCAACGATCCCTACCTGGATCAGAGCTATCGCATCGACGAAGGCCTGCGCATTGCGCGCCAGCTCCTGATCGACATCAACCGCCTGGGTGTGCCAGCGGCCAGCGAGTTCCTGGACGTGATCTCGCCCCAGTACATCGGCGATCTGATCAGCTGGGGCGCCATCGGTGCCCGCACCACGGAAAGCCAGGTGCACCGCGAACTGGCTTCGGGCATTTCGGCGCCGATTGGTTTCAAGAACGGCACGGACGGCAATATCCGTATTGCCACCGACGCGATTCAGTCGGCCAGCCGAGGCCACCATTTCCTGTCGGTGCACAAGAACGGCCAGGTCGCCATCGTGCATACGGGCGGCAATCAGGACTGTCACGTGATTCTGCGCGGTGGCAAGACACCCAACTACGATGCCGAGCATGTGGCGGCCGCCTGCAGGGATCTGGAGACAGCGGGCCTCACGCCTTCGCTGATGGTGGACTGCAGCCACGCCAACAGCAACAAGCAGCATGAGCGCCAGAAGGATGTGGCCCGTGATATCGCGGCTCAGATCGCCGGTGGCTCCAGCAGCGTGTTCGGCGTGATGATCGAAGGTCATCTGGTCGGCGGTGCTCAGAAGTTCACGCCCGGCAAGGACGAAGTCTGCGATCTGACCTACGGCCAGAGCATTACCGATGCCTGCCTGGGCTGGGATGATTCTCTGGCAACGCTGCAAGAGCTGTCGCAGGCCGTGAGCCAGCGCCGCGCTGCTGCGCTCGCCAGCAAGCAGGAAGCCGAAGTGCTCGCCTGATCGATAAAGCGGGCGTGAACGAAACAGGCCACAGGGAGTATTTCCTGTGGCCTGTTTGTTTTTCTATATGGGAATGGGCTGCTTGCTTGCTCGATCAGTGTTTGGTGTCCGGCGTTGATGCCGGTGTCATTTCGCATCCATTGAGGGTGGCATCGATGCGGTTGAGCAGGCGCAGCAACTGCTGCTTGTCAAAGTCGGTGCGCTGCTGCCACTCGTGGTCGGCCAGCGGATAGACATGGCTTTGGTGGGGGAGGCTGCCTTTGGCATCGATCACGGCGCGCAGGCGCGGGATGAACACCCATTGCAGCCACTCGTGCAGCTTGAGCGTGTCGTACATGAAAGGCGTGGTGGATTCCAGTGCCTTGGGGTCTGGGGCTACGGCGGACCAGAGCTTCTGGACCTGAAGTTCGGCTTCCAGCTGCAGCAGATGCTCGCGTATTTCTTGGTGGATGTTCTCAGCGGTCATGGTGATGGTTCCTGAAGGCGTTGCAAGGCCTGCAAACTGGTATTCGTCAAAGATTTATGCAGTATGTAAGTCCTCTCGTCACATTTTCAAGGCAGGAGCCTGGATGGAGATAACTGGCGGGTTACGAGTCCGTAATGACACTTGAAAAAGACGGTTTTGCCCTTATATTCTTGCCAAGCATGCGAGCAATGCTATGAAATTTAAAGATTTTTCATTGCTTTGCATGCCATGTTCCTGTAACCACTGTGATGCTTGATGCAAGTCTTTCAGGCCATGCATTGGTTGCCGCAGCTGTTTGCAAGCCGTCAGCTTGCAGCGTCTTCAGCACCGCGGTCACTATTAAGCTGTGGCCACGACAACGAATGGTGCAAGAGTCACCAGGTCAGAGGAGATTTATGCGTAGTGAAGTAATCGTGGTTTTGGATGGCGACCGTGAATACCGGGTCGATACCCAGTCGCTGTCCCCTATCAGTTCGGACGAAGGCCGACGCTGGCTGGATCAGCAGTTTGTCTCGCTCGAGTGCGAGCCTTTGCGGGCCACCGGCAAGGTGTTGCTGGCTGACAAGCTGGTGGTGGTGGCGCGTGAGGCGCGCAATCGCCCCGAGCTGTTTGACAACGAAGACTGGCGCAACAGCTATGCCCTGGCAGCGCATGCAGTGCTGTCCAAGCCCTTGATCCGGGTGGATGTGCCTGCGATGTCGATAAGTTATTGACACCCCTGAGCCGCTGCGCGGCTTCCCCCTCTCTGCTTCGCGGAGGGGGCGACAGCCTCGCTGCGAGACGGCTCTTGCTTGCTGTCCCCATGTGGAGGCATGCCAGTTTTGAAGATCGCTAATAAAAAATGCCCGCGTTGTGAGCGGGCATTTGCTTTTTTGGAAACCTATTTCAGCGCTTCCAGCAGCTTGGCGTGGATGCCGCCAAAGCCGCCGTTGCTCATGCAGACGATATGGTCACCAGGGCGGACGACGGCGCTGATCTGCGCTATCAGGGTCTCGATATCACCTGCTACCTGAGCGCGCTGGCCGGGGCCTACGCCCATGGATTCCAGGGCTTCGGCGGCATCCCAGTCGAGGCCTGCAGTGTGGCAGAAGACCAGATCGGCGCTTTCCAGCGACCAGGGCAACTGGCTCTTCATGGTGCCCAGCTTCATGGTGTTGCTGCGAGGCTCGAACACTGCCAGGATGCGGGCCTCTGCCCCGAGCTTGCGGCGCAGGCCGTCCAGGGTGGTGCGGATGGCTGTGGGATGGTGGGCGAAGTCGTCATAGACCTCGATGCCGTTGACCGTGCCGCGCAGTTCCATGCGACGCTTGACGTTCTGAAAGCGCGACAGGGCTTCGCAAGCCACCTCGGCACTAACGCCCAGATGGTCGGCGGCAGCGATGGCGGCCAGTGCATTGAGCTGGTTGTGCACGCCGGTCAGGCTCCAGCGCAGTTGCGCCACCTTTTTGCCGCGGTGCAGCACGGCAAAGTCGCTGGGATCGCCATCGGCGCTGAAATCGCTGACAGCCGAGCCGAAGCTCCGCACTTCACTCCAGCAGCCCTCGGCCAGCACGCGGGTCAGGCTCTCTTCCAGGCCGTTGCTCACCACACGGCCGGTCGACGGTACGGTGCGTATCAGGTGGTGGAACTGGCGCTCAATGGCTGCCAGATCGTCAAAGATGTCGGCGTGATCGAATTCCAGGTTGTTGAGCACGGCCGTGCGGGGGCGGTAGTGCACAAACTTGCTGCGCTTGTCGAAGAAGGCGGTGTCGTACTCATCGGCTTCGATCACAAACACGGGTTCGTCACCGACGGGGCCAGGACCAGCGGCGGGGCGCTGGGCCGCACCGAGGCGGGCGGAGACGCCAAAGTCCAGCGGTACGCCGCCGACCAGGAAACCGGGTTGCAGACCTGCGCACTCAAGCACCCAGGTCAGCATGGATGTGGTGGTGGTCTTGCCGTGGGTGCCGGCCACGGCCAGCACATGGCGACCGCGCAGCACATGCTCGGCCAGCCATTGCGGGCCGCTGGTATAGGCGGCGCCGGTGTCCAGAATCGCTTCCATCAGCGGGAATTTGGGCGATCCGTCGGGCAGACGTTTGCGGCTGACGACGTTGCCGACCACATACATATCGGGCTTGAGCGCAATCTGGTCGGCGCCATAGCCCTCGATCAGCTCGATGCCCAACTGGCGCAGCTGATCGCTCATCGGCGGGTAAACACCGGAATCGCAGCCCGTCACCTTGTGACCGGCTTCTCGTGCCAAGGCGGCCAGGCCCCCCATGAAGGTGCCGCAAATGCCCAGAATATG
This sequence comes from Comamonas sp. E6, assembly GCF_001010305.1. NCBI lineage: Bacteria > Pseudomonadati > Pseudomonadota > Betaproteobacteria > Burkholderiales > Comamonadaceae > Comamonas > Comamonas sp. E6. The sequence goes on along the minus strand of NZ_BBXH01000023.1, from coordinate 7,199 downwards.
TATGTGCATGGCCGGGGATTCTACGTTTGCCTGCATGACCTGGAGGCAAGCCATGGCCCGCCTGAGCGCTGACGGTAACCTTTCTTACCAAATTGATAGCTGGTTGCGCATGACCTATATGGATTTAAATGTGTTTTTACTTTCGGTTCGATACGAAACGGGTGCTAGCAGCTATCAAAACCTTGGTCTGTACGGTCCAGGTCAAAGTGCGGTCATTCATCTGGGTCACAATGCGAGCATGATCTGCCGCGCCTGCTGCGGCGGGCGTGATGAAATAGCGCTATGAGTTTGGATAACGTGACTGCTGAAATCGCTCAGACAGCGGCCCGCCTGGTGGTGGAGGAAGGCCTCGAATGGGGTCCGGCCAAGCAACGGGCCGTGCGTCAGCTCGGCCTGCCCGGCCGCACGGCGCTGCCCGACAACGACCAGCTTGAAGAAGCGGTGCGTGAATATATAGAGCTGTTCTGCGGCGACACCCAGCCGCAGGAGTTGCAGGCACTGCGCGAGCTGGCCCTGGTCTGGATGGACAGGCTGCAGGAGTTTCGCCCGCATCTGGCCGGAGCAGTCTGGCGCGGCACGGCCACGCGGCTGTCGGATATCTATCTGCAACTGTTCTGCGATGATCCCAAGTCTGCCGAAATAGCGCTCATCAACAACCATGTGCAATACGAGCCGAGCACGGTCACAGGCTTTCAGGGCAAGCCGGTCGAGGCACTTTCCATTCATGCACTGTGCAAGCCGATCAATGAAACCGTGGGCGTGCATCTGCTGGTCTACGACCATGATGATATGCGCGGTGCCATGAAGCCCGACAGCCATGGCCGCAGCCCGCGTGGTGATGCCAAGGCCTTGCGCAAGCTGCTGCAGGAGAGCTGCGATGAGTGAAAACACCTCTGAGAACAAGTCGACCAATGGCTCGCGCCGCCTGTGGCTGACCGGCGCAGTGGCCGCAGTGGCTGCCGGGGGCGGCGCCGGCGTGGCCTGGTGGCGCAGTCAGCCTCAGGCCATGGGCCCTGGCGCCGAGGCGCAACTGTGGGGTCAGACCTTTGAAACGCCCGATGGCAAGCCTTTTGCCATGGCGGGCTTCCAGGGGCGCCCCTTGCTGGTCAACTTCTGGGCCACCTGGTGCCCGCCCTGTGTCAAGGAGCTGCCCATGCTCAGCGAATTTGCGGCGCAGCAGGGTGCAAAAGGTATTCAGGTTGTTGGCCTCGCGGTCGACAAATCCGAGGCCGTGCTGCGTTTTTTGCAGCGTCAGCCTGTGCAATTCCCGGTAGCCATCGCCATGCAAGGGGGATTGGGATTGAGCAGAAGTCTGGGTAACTTGCAGGGAGGCCTGCCATTCACGGTTCTGTTTGATGCCAAGGGGCAAGTGCGGCAACGTAAAATAGGCGAGCTTTCCAGCGAAGATCTGACAGATTGGAGCAAATAGAGCGAATGAACATTGCTCTTGTCGTCAGAAAAGTGTAGGTAACTAAATTCCATGGCGACGTTAGTGAAAAATATCTGCCAATGCACGCAGAAGGACGAATTTGAGGTAAATTCGCGCCCTGTTTAGAAATACGTCGCTGGAGCTCCCATGGATTTGCGAAAACTCAAGACCCTTATTGATCTGGTGTCCGAATCGAATGTGTCGGAACTGGAGATCACCGAAGCAGAGGGCAAGGTCCGTATCGTCAAGAGCGAAGGTGTGGTTCACCAATACGTTGCTGCCCCCGTGCAAGCCGCTCCTGTGATGGCTGCCCCCTTGGCGGCAGCTCCCGTTGCCGCTGCTCCCGTGGCGGCCGCAGCCCCTGCTGCTGCTGAAGGCCATGTGGTCAAGTCGCCCATGGTCGGTACCTTCTACCGTGCCTCCAGCCCCGGCGCCAAGCCCTTTGTGGATGTGGGAAGCCAGGTCAAGGAAGGCGAAACCATCTGCATCGTTGAAGCCATGAAGATCCTCAACGAAATCGAAGCCGACAAGACCGGCACCATTGTTCGCGTTCTGGGTGAAAACGGCCAGGCTGTGGAATACGGCCAGCCTCTGTTCGTGATCGAGTGATAGATCATGAGGCGTTGCGTGCAGTTCGCATGGCAGCGCCGAGGTGCGCTAGCCACTGGCTGCGCGACTGAGTCATTGGCAGTAGTCTGTGCTGCGGCACAGGCACCAAGCTGCGAGGAACTTCATGTTTAAGAAAATTTTGGTTGCCAATCGGGGCGAGATCGCCCTGCGCATCCAGCGCGCTTGCCGTGAGCTGGGTATCAAGGCGGTGATGGTGTACTCCGAAGCCGACCGTGATGCCAAGTACGTCAAGCTGGCCGATGAGGCCGTCTGTATCGGCCCGGCTCCTTCTCCGCTGTCCTACCTCAATATGCCGGCCATCATCTCGGCTGCCGAGGTGACCGATGCAGAAGCCATCCATCCCGGTTACGGTTTCCTGTCTGAGAACGCCGACTTTGCCGAGCGAGTGGAAAAGAGCGGCTTCACCTTTATCGGCCCGACTCCCGAGAACATCCGCACCATGGGTGACAAGGTTTCGGCCAAGCAAGCCATGATCAAGGCCGGTGTGCCTTGCGTGCCCGGCTCGGACGGCGAACTGCCCGATGATCCCGCGCTCATCAAGCGCATTGCAAAGACCATCGGCTATCCCGTGATCATCAAGGCCTCGGGCGGCGGCGGCGGTCGCGGCATGCGTGTGGTGCACACCGAAGCTGCGCTGATCAATGCCGTGCAGATGACCAAGGCCGAAGCTGGCGCTGCTTTCGGCAATCCTGCCGTCTACATGGAAAAGTACCTGCAGAATCCGCGTCACGTGGAGATCCAGGTGCTGGCCGATACGCACAAGAACGCCGTGTATCTGGGCGAGCGCGATTGCTCCATGCAGCGTCGCCACCAGAAGGTGATCGAGGAGGCTCCGGCTCCCGGCATTCCCCGTCGTCTGATCGAGAAGATCGGCGAGCGCTGCGCAGCGGCTTGCAAGAAGATCGGCTATCGCGGTGCGGGTACTTTCGAGTTCCTGTACGAGAACGGCGAGTTCTACTTCATCGAGATGAACACCCGCGTGCAGGTGGAGCACCCCATCACCGAGCTGATCACGGGCATCGACATCGTGCGCACCCAGATCATGATCGCTGCCGGCGAGAAGCTGCCTTTCACCCAGCGTCAGGTCGAGTTCAAGGGGCACGCCATCGAGTGCCGTGTGAACGCCGAAGATCCGTACAAGTTCATCCCTTCGCCCGGCCGCATCTCCATGTGGCATGCTCCCGGCGGTCCTGGCGTACGTGTTGACACCCATGTGTACAACAATTACTTCGTGCCGCCCAACTACGACTCCATGATCGGCAAGATCATTGCCTATGGCGATACCCGCGAGCAGGCCATGGCCCGCATGCGCACGGCCTTGCTGGAGACCGTGGTGGAAGGCATCAAAACCAATATTCCGCTGCACCAGGATCTGATGGTCGACTCCAAGTTCATGGAAGGCGGCACCAACATCCACTATCTGGAAGAGTGGCTGACGCATCGCACGCCCAACAAGCGATGAGATCAGGAGCCTTGCTGCTCTGAGTTCCCATGCTGGCCTCTGGCAACGGAGGCCAGCATTTTCGTTTTTCAGGAAAGTACAAGTGCGTTCTCTCCATCAGGGCTGACCTGGCATGGAGACGCAGTTGCTAGAAAGGATGGCCATGTTCGAGCTGAGCCTGCTGTGCCCCGAAGATCGGGTCGAAACCATTAGCGAAGCGCTGGATGCACTCGATGCATTGAGCGTGTCCGTAGAAGATGCCGATGCGCAGACCGAAGCCGAGCAGGCACTGTTCGGCGAGCCTGGCATGCCCGCACCGAAGGAAGGCTGGAACCGCAGCCGCGTGATCGCCCTCTATCCCGACGAAGCTGCGGCCACCGAGGCGCGTGATCTGCTGCTGCCGCAGGACTTTTTTGAGGGCTGCAAGATTCTGGCCCTCAAGCCCGTGCCCGAGCAGGACTGGGTGCGCCTGACGCAGTCGCAGTTCGAGCCCGTGGATATCACGCCCGAGTTCTGGATCGTGCCCACCTGGCATGAACTGCCCGAGCAGGCCAAGGTCAGCATCCGTCTGGACCCTGGTCTGGCTTTCGGTACCGGCACCCACCCCACTACTCGCATGTGTCTGCGCTGGATTGCACGCCAGCCCAAGGGTACCCTGGGACGCACGCTGGACTATGGCTGTGGCTCGGGCATTTTGGCCATTGGTGCAGCCAAGTTCGGCGCGACTGATGTGGATGCGGTGGACATCGATCCCGCGGCCGTGGAATCGACCAACTACAACACCAGTGCCAACCATGTGGAAGTCAGGGCCGGCCTGCCAGATGCGGCTGGCGGCGAGTACCAGACCGTGCTGGCCAATATTCTGGCTACGCCGCTCAAGGTGCTGGCGCCGCTGCTGTGCGGTCGTGTGCAAGCTGGCGGCAATCTGGTGTTGGCGGGCATTCTGGAACGCCAGGCCGACGAGCTGAAGGAGGCCTATGCGCCTTATCTCAAGCTGGAGGTGGCCGACAGCGAAGACGGCTGGATTCTCATGACTGCACAGCGAGCAGCCTGATTGCGATGCAAACCCGCAGCCAGCAGGTGTGCGGGTTGTTGCTGCCTACAATTGAACCCTGATGAGCCAAGTCACCCGTTGCCCCTCCTGTGGAACCCGCTTCAAAGTGGTCGCCGACCAACTGCGCATCTCGCAGGGCTGGGTGCGCTGCGGGATGTGCCAAAGCGTCTTTGATGCCTCGCAGGATTTACAGTCCGTGCCCGACGAGCTGCTGCAGCCGGAAGCTGCTGATGCGCCGCAGAAGCCTGCCGTGCAGGAGGTGCAGCCGACGGAAGCCGGAGAACAGCGGACGCCGGTTTGGCCGCAGCAGGATGCCGCGGATGCTCCCGCCCCCGATACGCAGAAGGCTGAGGCCTTGCAGGAGTTGGCATCGGATTCGGTGGACGCGGTACCGACTGTTGCCCCGGCAGCAGAGCCTGCCGATGTGGTTTCCGAATCCGAGTCGTCCATGCCCGGGATGGCGGATGCACAGCCCTCGTTTGTCGATCAGGCGCGTCCTCTGACTGAAGAGGATGCAGCAGCTGCTCAGCATGATCCTCATCCGGACGCGAGCGAGCCGGAGGATGGGCTGAAGTCTGGTGATATTCCCGCTCCCGCCGAGCCGGAGCCGGAGCTGCTTGTGCAGCCGCCGTCGAGCGAGGTCCTGATGGCCGAGGCCGCGCAGGACCTCAAGGATGAGGCCCAGGCCGAAGCTGTCTCGAAGGAGGCGCTGCTGCATACCGATATCGGCGCTATACAACCCGCCAGGGACCGGGCGCAGGCTGTCACGGATGCGGATCGGTATGAGGCCGCTGCCATTGCCGGCAATGAACCTGGCTTTGTGCGTCAGGCCCGCCGGCAGGCGTTCTGGCACTCGGCAGGCATGCGTGTGGCGCTGGTGCTGGGCTCGCTGGTAGCCGTAGCCGGTGTCGTGGGGCAATATGCCTGGCTGCAACGCGATGTGCTGGCTGCGCAATATCCGGCGCTGGCCCCTGTGCTGACCAAGGCCTGCAGCCTGGCGGGTTGCGAGCTGCAGGCCCGCCGCGCGATTGCCGATGTGGTGATCAGTGGCTCGGGCTTCAAGCAACTTGCCGATGACCATCAGTACCAGTGGAGCCTGACATTGGAGAACCGCTCCGATGTGCCAGTGGCCATGCCCATGGCCGAGCTGACCTTGACTGATGCACAGGACAGGCCTTTGCTGCGCCGTGTGATCGACCTGAGGCTGCTGGGTGCCCCGGAGCAGCTGCATGCCCGTCAGGAGTGGAGCGTGAACGTTCCTGTGCAGGTGCAGGACCTCGGCGCCGCAGTGGCGGGTTACCGGGCGCTGGTTTTTTATCCCTAATACGGCTTGTGCCAATTCGGATCAGGCAGGGTGTTTCGTCAATAGAAATGCCCGTTGTACATCCTTGTTGGCGCAAGCCCCCCTTCATTCATTTCTGAAAGAGAACGCACCATGGCCGCTTTGATCTGCGGGTCGCTGGCATTCGACAACATCATGACCTTTGAAGGTCGTTTCGTAGACCAGATTCTTCCCGACCAGCTGCACATACTGAATGTATCGTTTCTGGTGCCCACGCTGCGCCGCGACTTTGGTGGCTGTGCCGGCAATATTGCCTATAGCCTGAAGCTGCTCGGCGGCGATGCGCACCCCATGGCCATGGTGGGCAGTGACGGTGCGGATTATGTGCAGCGCTTCAAGGAGCTGGGCATTGAGACCCGTCATGTGGGTCAGCTGCAGAGCACGCATACGGCGCAGTGCATGATCATGACCGACCATGACAACAACCAGATCACGGCTTTCCACCCAGGCGCCATGATGCAGGCGCACGAGAATCGCATCACTGCCGACATGGCTGCCGATGTCAAGATCGGCATTGTTGCTCCCGATGGCCGTCAAGCCATGATCGAGCACGCCGCCCAGTTCAAGGCTGCAGGCATTCCCTTTGTGTTCGATCCCGGCCAGGGCCTGCCCATGTTCAATGGCGACGAGCTCAAGGCCTTTATCGAGCAGGCCGACTGGGTGGCAGTGAACGACTATGAAGGCAAGATGCTCAGCGAGCGCACGGGCCTGAGCTTTGACGAGATCTCGCACAAGGTGCGCGGCCTGGTCGTGACCCTGGGCGCCGAAGGTTGCGAAGTCTGGCAGCAGGGCGAAAAGACATTGGTTGCTCCGGTGAAGCCCGCTGCCGTGGTCGATCCCACAGGTTGCGGCGATGCCTGGCGTGGTGCCTTCCTGTTTGGTCTGGAGCGTGGTTGGGATCTGGTGCGTTGCGCCGAACTGGGAAACCGCATGGGTGCGCTCAAGGTTGCGCATCGCGGCCCGCAGAACTATCAGCTGGACTTTCAGCCCTGATTTGGTGTCCGTGCCCTGAGGGCACTGATATCAGGCATGTAAAAAAGCCCGACTCTCGCAAGAGAGGCCGGGCTTTTTTATGGCGTGCAGGTCAGCGAACCGATCAGGGCTTGTTACCTGTGGGGAAGGGCCAGGCGGCTTGAGGTGCCAGGCGGGTCTGTGCCACGGGTGCAGCGGTTTCGGTTACTGCGGCAGGAGCGGGTGCTGCTGCAGCCTTCTTGGGAGCAGCGGCCTTGGCAGCAGTTGCAGCCTTCTTGGGGGCAGCCTTTGCAGGAGCGGCGGCCTTGGCAGCAGTCGCAGCCTTCTTGGG
>NZ_BBXH01000022.1:0-120260 GCF_001010305.1 Comamonas sp. E6 | reverse complement strand
GTATGTCGACGGCACGCATGCCGATGCGCAGGTGCTGGTCCACACGCTCTCGATAGAAATGGTTGGCCATGCCAGGCAGCTTGATCTCGCCGTGCAGCGGCTTGTCGCTCACGCACAGCAAGGTGCCATAGGGCACGCGGAAGCGGAAGCCGTTGGCGGCAATGGTGGCCGACTCCATATCCAGCGCCACGGCTCGGCTCTGGCTGAAGCGGCGCTGGGGCAGGTTGTCAGGCAGCAGTTCCCAGTTGCGGTTGTCGGTGCTGGCCACGGTGCCGGTGCGCATGATGCGCTTGAGATCGACACGCTCCATCTGCGTGACATCGGCCACGGCCTGCTGCAGCGCGACCTGGATTTCGGCCAGTGCAGGAATCGGCACCCATAGAGGAAGCTCTTCGTCCAGCACATGGTCTTCACGCACATAGGCGTGGGCCAGCACATAGTCGCCCAGCTGCTGGCTGTTGCGCAGACCCGCGCAGTGGCCCAGCATCATCCAGGCATGAGGGCGCAGTACGGCGATGTGGTCGGTGATGGTCTTGGCATTGGCCGGGCCCACTCCGATATTGACCATGGTGATGCCGCTATTGTCTGCGCGCACCAGGTGGTATCCCGGCATCTGCGGCAGGCGCGGCGGCGCCGTGCCGAGTTCGTCGACGGCTTCCGCGGGCAGGCCGGCACGGCGGGTCACCACATTGCCGGGTTCGACAAAGGCAATGTATTCGCTGTCCTCCTTGGCCATTTCGGCGTGGCCCAGGCGGATGAATTCGTCGATATAGAACTGGTAGTTGGTGAACAGCACGAAGTTCTGAAACCAGTCGGGGGCCGTGCCTGTGTAGTGGCGCAGGCGATGCAGCGAGTAATCCACGCGCGGGGCGGTGAACAGCGACAGAGGCAGGGCCTCGCCGGCCGCCGCGCGCCAGGTGCCGTTGGCGATGCCGTCGTCCATGGATTCCAGGTCGGGCAGATCGAACACATCGCGCATCAGCATGCGGCGCTCTGGCGAGAGCGAACCTTCGATATGGTCGTTGTCGGCGAACGAGAAATGAATCGGGATGGGCTTGTCGCTGAGGCCTACTTCGATGGGGACCTGGTGGTGCAGGATCAGCAGGCGCAGTTGCTCGCCGAAGTAGCTGGCAAACAGGTCGGGCCGGGTCAGCGTGGCCTCGTAGGTGCCTGGGCCTTCCACAAAGCCGTAGGTCAGCTTGGTATCGGCTTGCGCCACCGTGGTGGTCTTGATGCGTACAAACGGGTAGTAGGCATGAATGGGCGCGGCCGGAGTTTCACCTGCCACGAAACGCTGCATGGCAGCTCGCAGATGGTCGATTTGCTCGCGGTACAGCTGCTGCACATGGGCCAATGCCTGAGGGGCATCCGTATGAAACATGCTGCTGCTTTTATGAGAGGGTGTCGGTGTATTCGAGGCCATGCACTATTGTCTTTGTAGCAGTTGACAGTGTTGCGACATCCATGCCGAGGCTTGCTCGGCAGATAATGGCGCTGACACGAGAAACCCTTGCATCATGGCACAGCCCATCTCTCTCAGAAGTTGCAGCTGTTCAGTGCTTTCCACACCTTCGGCCAGAATCTCCAGATGCAGGCTACGGCCCATCTGCACGATGGCATTGACAATGGCGGCCGCATCCGGGTTGTGGGGCAGATCGGTCACGAATGAGCGGTCGATCTTGAGCCGGTCTATGGGGTGCTTGCGCAGGTAGGCAAGAGACGAATAGCCGGTACCGAAATCGTCGATCGCCAGTCCCACGCCCAGTGCCTTGAGGGCATGCAGAGTCTGCTGCATCTGGTTGCCCGAGAGCATCAGCGTGGTTTCTGTGACCTCGATGTGCAGATAGCAGGCGTCCAGCCCCGTGTCGGCCAGTGCCTGCGCCACTTCCTTGACTACATCGCGCTGGCGGAATTCCTGTGCCGACAGGTTGACGGCCACGGGGATGGCGGGAAAGCCTTGTTGCTGCCAGGCACGGGCTTGACGGCAGGCCTGATAGAGCACCCAGCGGTCCACGGCTGCGATCAGCCCCCGGTTTTCGGCAAAGCCGATGAACTCGTCGGGCGAGACCAGGCCGCGGTGCGGGTGCTTCCAGCGCACCAGGGCTTCGAAGCCTGAAAGCTCGCCCGTCTGCATGAGGGTCTGCGGCTGGTAATGCAGCTCGAACTCACCGCGTTCCACGGCGTTGCGCAGCATTTGCTCCTGCATCAGCATGCGTGTGGCCCGGCTTTCGAGCGCAGGAGTGTAGAACTGGGAGAAGCTGCGGCCGCGACTCTTGGCCATCTGCATGGCGGCCTCGGCATTGCTCAGCAGGGACGCCGGACATTTCCCGTCCTTGGGATACATGGCGATGCCGACACTCACGGAAATCACCAGTTGGGTACCCTCGATCAGATAGGGCGCCTCTGCTGTAGCCCGAAGTCGCGTCAGCAGGGCCTCGGTCTCCAGCAGGCCGGGGTTGTCGGGCAGCACGACCACAAAGTCGTCGCTGCCGGTGCGGGCCACGATGTCCTGAGCACCCACAGTGCTTCGGAGCCGCTTCGCAAGCTCGCACAGCAGCAGATCCCCTGCCTGATGGCTGAGTGAATCGTTCACCGCCTTGAACTGGTCCAGGTCCAGTGACAGCACCGCCAATCGTGATTGCTCGCCAGCAGCCCTGGCGATGGCATCGGCCAGCAGATGGTTGAGACGTGCTCGGTTGGGCAGATGTGTCAGCAGGTCATGCTGGGTCAGATAGTCCATGTGCTGCCGGGTCTGAAGGCTTGCGGTCAGGTCGCGCAGCAGGACGATGCGATGCCTGTCCTTTTCTCCAGGCATGGTGCAGGCCTCTATCTCTACGGGGATTACCTGGCCGTTCTTGTGAATGATCACGGACTCGAGGCGATCCTCTCGCTCGCTGCGCATGTTCTGCAGCGCCCGCAGGCGCGCTTCAGGTGCCACGTAATCGAGAACCGGCGTGCCGCGCAGTTCGCCAAGCGAGTAGCCAACCAGCCGGGCCAGTGCGTCATTGCCGTCCGTGATGATGCCATCACGATGCAGCACGATGGCCTCGGTGGTGATGGCAGCGAACTTGCGCATGCGCTCTTCGCTGTCGCGTATCTGCTGTGTCGCCAGATGGTGGTGGCTGACATCGGTCATCAGCGCCACAACGCCCTTGAGTACGCCTTTTTCCTCATGAGGGCGCAGCACTGCCTCGATGTGTTGCAGCCGACCAGTCTCGTTTTCGACCTGGCGGGTGTAGCGCAGCGTCTGAGTGTTGTCGACGGCCACGGAGTCCAGATAAGGTTCGATCTGTGTCCAGACCAGCTCGCCCACAATGTCACGCACATCCATGCCCACTATGGTTTGCATGGTGTGGCCAAAGTGCTCTGCATAGCGCGCGTTGGCAAAGCGACAGGCGCGTGTGTCGGCATCAAAATAGGCCAGCATAGCGGGCGCTGTATCGGCCACCAGTCGAAGAATGGCGTCCTCATCCCTCGGTTGCTGTGCTATCAACGTATCAGGCATGCGCCTCCCTTTTTTCTGGGAGTATTTATATAGGAATCAGGTCAGCCTCGACCATGACATGTCCATCACGATAAGGGATTCTGGGTTGCTTTATAGACAACTTGCAAAGACTATTGATGCATAAAAGCACTTGGTGATATAGAGGCTGTAGAACCTGAACATGTCCAAATCTGACGTCTCAACATATTCACAATGGCTGCAGCCGCATAATTTGCTGCGCCTGTCCGTGGTGGTGGCGCTGCTCACCATTGTGCTCAAGACTCTGGCCTGGTGGCTGACCGGTTCGGTAGGCCTGCTGTCCGATGCACTGGAGTCCTTTGTGAATCTGGCCGGAGCCATGTTTGCACTGACCATGGTGACCGTGGCCAAGCGACCGGCGGATACCGAGCACCCCTATGGACATTACAAGGCGGAGTACTTCTCGGCCGGTTTCGAAGGCGTGCTGGTCATAGGCGCGAGCCTGGCGATTGCCTGGGCGGCGCTGTCGCGGCTGTGGAACCCGCAACCCCTGGAGCAACTGAGCTGGGGCCTGATGCTGTCGCTGCTCAGCACCGTCTTCAACGGGCTGCTGGCCTGGGTCATGCTGCGCTCTTCACGCAAATACCGCTCCATGGCGCTGGAGGGCGATGCGCGGCATCTGCTGACCGATGTCTGGACTTCGGTGGGCGTGGTGGTGGGTCTGCTGGCCGCCGCCTTGACAGGCTGGCTGTGGATGGATGCACTGGTGGCTCTGGCCGTGGCTGTGCATATCTGCGTGCAAGGGGTGCAACTGGTCTGGCAGTCCTCGCAAGGACTGATGGATCAGGCGCTGGACGCGCCGCAGCGTCTCAAGATTGACACTTTGCTGGACGGCTATGCCAAGCGCAACGAGGGGGTGAGCTTTGACAATATCTCCAGCCGTCAGGCGGGGGAGCGCAGCTTTGTGGACTTCCACATGCATGTTCCCGGCCAGTGGAGCGTGCAGCGAGCGGCACAATTGCGCTCGGAGATTGAAGCCGCGCTGCTGCAGGCCATTCCAGGCCTGTATGCCCGCATCGAGCTGCTGCCCATGGGTATGAACACGGTCAGTGAAGTGGCCGATGGAGAGCAGGGCGGCGAAGCACAGGGCGCGGCCAAGGAAGGTTTGAGTACATGATGAGTGTGATTCAGCGCGTCAAGCAGGCGCGCGTGGAGGTCGACGGCCGTATTACGGGCCAGATCGACCAGGGCTTGCTGGCGCTGGTCTGTGCCGAGCGCGGCGATACCGAGGCCGAGGCCGACAAGCTGCTGGCCAAGATGCTCAAGCTGCGCATCTTCAGCGATGAGGCCGGCAAGATGAACAAAAGCCTGCAGGACGTTGGCGGGGGGCTGCTGGTGGTCAGCCAGTTCACGCTGGCGGCCGACACCAGAGGCGGCAATCGCCCCAGTTTTACCGCCGCCGCCGCGCCAGACGAAGGCCGACGCCTCTACGAATACTTTGTGGACCAGGCCAGGCTTGCCCACGCTCAGGTGCAGACCGGCGAGTTCGCCGCCGACATGCAGGTGCACCTGGTCAATGACGGGCCCGTCACCATTCCCATGCGTATGGAGCCGCAGGCCTAGGCAGGGCCGGGCCTGCGACCCCATCCATCACCACGATTCCTACAAGAGCTGTTCATGAAGCAATCCTGCAATTCCTCTCTGTCCCTCATAGCCGCCGGCCTGATTCTGGGTCTGGCAGGCGCCAGTCTGCCCATCCAGGCGCAGACCTTGAAGAAACCCGCGCTGGATGCACTGATCGCATCGTCCGCCCCGACCCCGCCCGAATCCTTCAAGGCCTTTGCGCAGCAGGCTGCCAGGGCCGAGCCGGGTGTGGCGCCAGCCGTGCAGCGATACACGCGTGGCCAGACGCTGTCGGATGGCGAGCTCGCGGATATCGCGCGATTGCTGGGTGTGTACAACCGTCTGACGCAGGAGACAGCGGTGCTGGAGAGCCTGCAGCGCATGGTGGCGCTGCCCACGGTGCGCGATCCCAAGGTGCCCCCGCATGAGAGTCCGGCCATCCTGGACTTCGGCAAGCTCGTTGCATCCATGGCCACCGAATTCGGGCTGCGCTTTCGCAATGTGGACAATCGCATCTTTGAGGTGACACTGCCTGCCAATGCGGCGAGCCGCGCCAGCGAGGCGACCGAGTTCGGCATCCTGACCCATGCCGATGTGGTGCCGGTGGTGGCTGCAGAGTGGGTGCTGGACGGCAGGCAGATCAATCCTTTCCAGGTCACCCGCGTGGGCGATCGGCTTTATGGGCGCGGCACGATTGACGACAAGGGCTCCATCGCCACCGTGCTGTATGCGATGAAGGCGGTCAAGGACAGCGGTCTTCCGCTGTCGCGCAGCATTCGCCTGATGATAGAGACCACCGAGGAAACCGGCGGCGATGCCATGAAGTACTACCAGAGCAAGACCGCGCTGCCGCAGTACAACATCGTGCTGGACAGCAAGTACCCGGCCGTGGTCGCTGAAAAGGGCTCGGGCGCGCTCAAGGCCTTGTTTGCGGATGTCACCGTGGATGCAGCCAAGCCCGCCATCACCGCCATGAGCGGCGCCGCCTCGGCCAACTCCATTGCGCAGACGGCTTCCGCCACCGTCTCCGCCACCGATGCAGCTGCGCTGGATCAGATTGCGCAGAGCCTGTCTCAGGAAAAGGACGAGTTTGTGCGTCGGCACGAGGCGCTGGGCAAGTTCGCCATCGATGTGCAGCGCGCCGAGGGCCAGGTCACGGTCAAGGTCAGCGGCGCTTCCGCTCACGGCTCTCGCCCCGAGGAAGGGGTGAATCCCGTGCCGCGTCTTGCGCTGTTTCTGCAGCAGAGCCTGATGCCGGAACAGGGCGCGGCGCTGCTGCAGCCCAATCAGTACAGCCAGGCCGTGCGCTATATCAACGGCGTGTTTGGCCTGGACTATCTGGGCCGGCAGCTGGGTATCGCCTATGTCGATGATTTCATGGGGCCTCTCACGCTGTCGCCCAATCTCATCAGGTCGGCGGACGGCAAGCTGGAGGTGACGGCCAATGCGCGCATGCCGCGGGGCAAGACGCCGGAGCAGTTGCGCACCGAGGTGGAGCAGGGTATTGCCCGCTGGAGCGAAGCGGCCAAGGTGCCGGTCAGCGTGCAATACACCCAGGGCAACTGGATGGCCCGCGATCCCAAGGGTGCGTGGCTGAGCACCTTGCTCAATATCTTTGGCGACACCACGGGTCTGGATGCCAGGCCCGTGCCTACCGCAGGCAGCACCACGGCCAAGCTCATGCCCAATGCCATCAACTTCGGCCCGGCGATGCCCGGCAAGAAATACACGGCCCACAATGCGCTGGAGTACCAGGAGCTGCCGGATCTGCGCACGGACATGCAGATGTTCACCGAGATGCTGGTGCGCATCGGCAATCTGCAGCAAATGCAGTGATGAACGGCAGACAAGCCGCAGCCCCGATGGCGGGGCAGGCTTGCGGTTACTGCATCACGTTCATGACGGCCAGCGTCATGGTTTCCACACCGGTCTTGAGCGTGGGTTCTGGCTCGGGAGCGAAGAAGGGCGAGTGGTTGAAGGGCAGCGGCTTGCCGCCGGGCTGGCTGGCCTGGGCCACCTTCTGGGGATCGAACACGCCCAGGGTGTAGAACATGGATGGAACGCCCTGGTTGATGAAGTCGGAGAAATCTTCGCTGGCCGTGATGGGCGGGATGGGGATCACGTTCCGGTCGCCGAGCGCGGCCTTGAACAGCCTGACCGTGCGGCTTACCAGCGCCGCGTCGTTGACCACGGCGTCCGAGCCCTTGGTCAGTTTGATCTCGGGGGCAGGAGCGCCCGACATGGCGGCTTCGGCCTTGGCTGTGCGCTCTATGCCTTCGTGCATTCTGGTACGCACCTCGCTTTTGTAGCTGCGGATGGTGCCCAGCAGCCGCGCCTGGTCGGGAATGATATTGCCCGCGCTGCCCGAATTGAAGGCGCCCACGGTGACCACGCCGAACTCCATGGGGTCTTTTTCGCGGCTGATCACGCCCTGCACGTCGACCACAAAGCGCGAGGCCATGAGCACCGGGTCAATGCCTTTGTCCGGCATGGAGCCGTGGCTGCCACGGCCATGGAAAGTGATGTCCAGAGAGTCCGAATTGGAGGTCGCCGGCCCGGCCACATAGCCCACCATGCCATAAGGCATGGAGCCGGTATGCAGCGCAAAGGCGTAGTCGGGCTTGCCGAACTTCTTGAACAGGCCGTCGGCCAGCATGGCCTTGGCGCCGGTCACGGTTTCCTCGGAAGGCTGGGCGACGAACATCAGCGTACCCTTCCATTGATTCTTCAGGCCCAGCAGTGCCTGGGCCGTTCCCAGCCAGCTGGCCATATGCATGTCGTGGCCGCAGCTATGGGCGACAAAGCTCTCCTTGCCGTTGTACTGGGCCTTGGCCTTGCTCGCATAGGGCAGGCCGGTTTTTTCCTCCATGGGCAGGGCGTCCAGCTCGGTGCGCACCATGACGGTGGGACCTGCGCCATTGCGATAGATGGCAACCAGGCCGGTCTTGCCAATGCCCTCGGTGACCTCGAAGCCCAGCTTGCGCATTTCGGCAGCCAGCTTGGCGGCGGTACGCGTTTCCTGAAAACCCAGCTCGGGGTTGGCATGCAGGTCTTCGTAGACGCCGCGCAGCTGCGGATACATCTTGGCGATCAGCTGCTGCAGCTGGGGCTTGAGCGGCTGGGGATCCAGCTCTGCGGCCTGGGGCGAGGTCAGACTGGCGGCCAGCGCGGCGGCGATGCAGAACTTGCGAGTGAGGCTTGGGTGCATATTGGGTCTGTGGTTGGCGTCAAACAGAAGCGGCTCATGGAGAGCGCGCTTTCAGACTAGGAGCATGGCCGGCCCGGATTGAAGAGGGGCAACCCGCAAATGGCACCGTGAATAGCGATGGCTCAAGGCTTTTGCGGCGCAGGCCCGGGATAATCCGCTCCCATGAACACCTCCACCAGCGCCGCCCAGGCCTCTGATTCCACCGCTTTCTCGGCGCTGCCCCTGTCCCCCGAAATGCTGGCCAACCTCCAGCAACTCGGCTATGCGCAGATGACGCCCATCCAGGCCGCCAGTCTGCCGCTGACCCTGCAGGGCAAGGACCTGATCGCCCAGGCCAGCACCGGCAGCGGCAAGACGGCTGCCTTCGGCCTGCCCATGGTCGACCGCCTGAACCCGCGCTGGTTTGCCGTCCAGGCTCTGGTGCTGTGCCCCACACGCGAGCTGGCCGACCAGGTCGCCACCGAAATCCGCCGCCTGGCGCGCGCGCAGGACAATATCAAGGTCGTCACAGTCTATGGCGGCGTGCCCTCGCGCAACCAGATCGCCTCGCTGGAAAACGGTGCCCACATCGTCGTCGGCACGCCCGGGCGCGTGATGGATCTGATGGAGCGCGGCAAGCTCGACATCGGCAACCTCAAGACCCTGGTGCTGGACGAGGCCGATCGCATGCTGGACATGGGCTTTCTCGGCGACATCGAAACCGTGGTGCGCCAATGCCCGGCGGACCGTCAGACCTTGCTGTTCTCGGCCACCTACCCCGATGGCATTGCCTCGCTGGCCAGCCGCTTCATGCGCGATCCGCAGACCGTCAAGGTCGCGACCCAGCACAGCGCGGGCAAGATCGCGCAGCGCTGGTACGAAGTCGGTACTAGAGAAAAAGTGAGCGCGGTGGCCAAGCTGCTGGCACACTTCCGTCCTGAATCAAGCATTGCCTTTTGCAATACCAAGCAGCAATGCCGCGACGTGGTGAGCGAGCTGCAGGCCCAGGGCTTCAGCGCTCTGGCCCTGTTCGGCGAGCTGGAGCAGCGCGAGCGCGACGAGGTGCTGGTGCAGTTTGCCAACAAGAGCTGCAGCGTGCTGGTCGCCACCGATGTGGCGGCGCGCGGTCTGGACATCGCCGACCTGTCTGCAGTCATCAATGTGGATGTCACCCCCGACCCCGAGGTGCATATCCACCGTATCGGCCGCACGGGCCGTGGCGATGCCGAAGGCCTGGCGCTGAATCTGGTAAGCATGGACGAGATGGGCAGCGTGGGCAAGATCGAGCAGCTGCAAGGCCGTGCTTCACAATTCTTCCCCGTTGACGAACTCACGCCCGCTGCCGGTGGCGAGCTGCTGCCACCCATGATGACCATACAGATCATTGGCGGGCGCAAGGAAAAGATCCGCGCCGGCGATGTGATGGGCGCCATGTGCGCCGACTTCGGCTATAGCCGCGAGCAGATCGGCAAGATCAGCGTCAACGACTTTTCCACCTATGTGGCCGTGGATCGCAAGATTGCCTCGGCGGCCTGCGCCAAGCTCAATGCAGGCAAGGTCAAGGGCAAGACGGTCAAGGCTCGTCTGCTCTGAAAATATCGTCAAATTGGCCTCTGACGCTTATCTATCAAGCGCTGCGTGCTCACAAAAAAGCCTTCTCGGACCGAGAAGGCTTTTTGCTTTGGGCAGCGCTTCAGCCTTTGGCGAAGAACAGCCCTGCCATCACGAGCCCCGTGGCCACAATGCCCCAGCGCAGGACATGGGGTGCAATCTTGCGCGCCACGCGGGCTCCCAGATAGCCGCCCAGGGTGGCGGCCACCATCATGACGATGGCCTGCTTCCATTCCACAATGCCGCCCACGGCGTAGATCACCACGGCAATGGCCGTCAGCAGGGCAGAGACCAGGTTCTTCATGCCGTTCATGGCGTTGAGCGAGGTCTGGCCCAGCAGGCCGAACAAGGCCAGCAGCAAAATTCCCAGGCCGCCGTTGAAGTAGCCGCCATAGATGGCCACGATCAGCATGCCAGCAGCGGCTTTGGCCGCCGATGGGGTGGCATGGGCGGCATTCTTGCCCGAGGTCCAGGCGCGCAGCTGCGGCCCGAAGGCGAACATGGCGGTGGCGGCCAGCAGCAGCCAGGGAACGACCTTGCGGAAGGTGGCGTCGGGCGTGAACAGCAGCAGCGCCGCACCGGCGGAGCCGCCGATCAGGGACAGCGCCACCACCTGTTTCATGGACAGGCCCGGCGGGGACTGCATATCGTCTTTGAAGCCCCAGGCGCCCGCCATATAGCCTGGCAGCAGGGCCACGGTGCCCGTGGCATTGGCAATCACGGGTGGCACGCCGGTGAAGACCAGCGCGGGAAGGGTCAGAAAGCTGCCGCCACCGGCGACGGCGTTGAGCGCGCCGGCCGTGAAAGCTGCGGCCAGCAAAAGGGCGAGGTGGCCCAGGTTCTCCATGTTCTTGTCTCCTGATTTTCTCTATCGGCTTTGCGCCTTGTGGTTGGGGTCGATCTTAGGCGCTGGCCCGCGTCGCCTCTTTTCTTTTTCTTGTGTGGTTAATTATTTTTGGAAATAAAAGAATATGAAAACAGTATTTTGAGGAATAAGTGATTGTTTTGACAATCAACTCCTTAGTTAAGGAGTTTTGCCGTGAATCTGCCCCGTTTACTTTCCCGCACCGCCTGGGCCATGCTGGCTGCAAGCTGTGTATCGGGCGCAGCCATGGCTCAGCAGCCGGAGTTTCCTGCGCGCTCCGTCAGGCTGGTGGTGGCCAACGGCCCCGGCAGCGTCCCGGATCTGCTGGCCCGTCAGGTGGGCAATTTGGTGGGCAGGGACTGGAAGCAGGCCATCGTGGTGGAAAACAAGGGCGCGGCTGGCGGTGTCTCGGCTGTGGATGCCGTGGTCAAGGCCCAGCCCGATGGCTACACCCTTCTGGTGGGCGGCGACAGCGCCATCACCATCATGCCCAATGTGCAGCGCAACCTTCCCTATGACGTCAAGAACGACCTGGTGCCGGTGACCAAGCTGGGCCAGTCCGACTTCGTGCTGGTGGCCAATCCCCGCAAGGGCTTCAAGACCTTGCAGGACTTTGTGGCTTATGCCAAGACCCACCCGGGCAAGATCAACTATGCCTCCTCGGGCACGGGCGGCGCCCAGCATCTGGCCATGGAGCAGTTCAAGCAGCGCGCAGGCTTTTTCGCCACGCATATTCCCTATCGCGGCGGCCCTCAGGGCCTGCAGGATGTGTTGGCCGGCCAGGTCGATGTGATGCTGATTGCGATTGCTCCGGCGCTTACCCAGATCCAGAGCGGCAAGCTCACGGCGCTGGCCGTGTCCGGTCTGCAGCGCCATGCACTGCTGCCCCAGGTGCAGACCCTGGCCGAGAGTTACAAGGGCTTTGAGGCTGGTGCCTGGTTCGGTTTGTTCGCACCCAAGGGCACGCCCGCTGCCGTGGTCCAGGCCATCGCCCAGGACACGGACAAGGCGCTCAAGGACCCCGAGCTGCGCAAGAGTCTGCTGCAGCAGGGCATCACCCCCGTGGGGGAGGGCCAACAAGTGTTTGCCAAGCAGATCAAGACCGAAGATGTGCGCGTTGCCCAACTGGTGCGCAGCATTGGCCTGAGCGTCGAGTAAACGGCTTTACGCACCAGCAGAAAAAGCGGCCGAGGGCCGCTTTTCCTTTGCTCTAGGGAAGTGGGTCAGAAGTTGTAACGCAGGCCGATCGAGATTTCGCTGGCCGTCAGCTTGGCACGCATCTGCTCGTCCTGCAGGCCGCGGACGTTGGCGAAGTTGTTGGCACCGCTCTTGGCCTTGCCCATGTCGATATAGCGCCAGCCCAGGTCGATGCTGAGCTTCTGGATAGGCGAATAGCTGACGCCAAAACCCACGGAATACGCCAGATTGCTCTGGGTGTCGCTGATGTACTGACGGCCCGGATTGCCCTGCCAGCCGCTGGACTCCAGACGGGCCAGCCCCAGGCCGGCCATTCCGTACAGCGAGAACCGGGCGTTCAGGGGGAAATCCTTGTATGCATTGACCATCAGGCGCTGCGAGCGGATCTGGTGGTGGTTGAAGCTGGTGGGGAAGCGGGTGGAGCCGCTGGTGAACTCGTTGTTCTTGGGCAGGGTGTACTCGGCTTCCACGCGCCAGTTCGACGGGAGTTGATAACCAAGGGCCAGCGAGCCCCCTGTGGCGGTATTCGACTCGTCGCCAGGCACGAACTGGCCCAGGCCGGGGCGGGCGCTGGAGTCCATGTCGTGGGCTTGGTAGCGTGCGGAATTGATCCGCAGTGCGCCGTAGTAGCTATCGTCGGCAAAAGCGCTGCCTGCGGCAGCCAGGATCAGCAGGGAGGCAAGGCGTTGAAATTTCACGAAAAATCCTAGATCCGATTACTTCAGCAGGTCCTGCACCTTGGCCAGGGCGGCCTGTGCGCATTGGTCGTCCAGATGGCCGCCGGGCGCACCGGCCACGCCCACGGCACCGATCACCTCATTGCCCACCTTCACGGGCACGCCGCCGCCCAGCAGCAGGAAGCCGGGGATGTCCTTGAGGTTGGTTGCGCCGGCGTTCTTCTGGGAGTTCTCCATGATGGCAAGCGTTGGCGCCTTGGCCGATGCCGAGGTGAAGGCCTTTTCGCGGCTGGCTTCCACGGTGTGTGGGCCGGCGTTGTCGGCACGCTGCACGGCGCGCACGCCGCCGGCGCGATCGACCACGGTGGCGGTCACGGCATAGCTGTTGGCGGTGCAGGCCGAGACGGACTGGGCGGCGATCTGGTTGGCCAGCTCTAGCGACATATTCTTTTCCGTGCGCACGGCCTGGGCGTTGGCGGTGCCGGCGGTCAGGGTGGCCAGAGTCAGGGCGGCGAGTGTCAGAGTGCGTTTCATACGTTTTTCCGGGTGGATGGGTATGAACGCAACTGTAGAAAAACGCCACCCGGGCGTCCATGCGGCAGGCTACGCGCCTACCTCCGTAGAACTACGGAGCGGCGTCCTCGACCAGGGCCGCGTAGCGCCGGATGAGCATGGCCAGCGAGTCGGTCTCCAGCTTAGCGAACAGGTTGGCGCGGTGGGTCTCCACCGTGCGCGGCGAGAGCGACAGCGCGCGACCGATCTCCTTGTTGGTGAGCCCCTCCACGATCAGGCCCAGCACCTCGCATTCGCGGCTCGAGAGCTGTGCATAACGCTCGCGCGCCTGCCGGTCGGCCTGGTGGCGCTCGCGCGAGCGTACATGCTGGCGCACGGAGGCCTGCAGCGCCTCGATGAGCAGCTCGTCATCGACCGGCTTCTCAAGGAATTCCGCAGCCCCGGCCTTGAAGGCGCGGCGGCACATCTCCACGGTTCCATGGCCCGTGAGCATGATCACAGGCTGATCCACCCCTTGCGCCACCAGCCTGTCCAGCACCGCCAGCCCGCTGATGCCAGGCATGCGCACGTCGAGCACGATGGCGCCCACGTCGCTGCGGTCGAACTCGGCGAGAAAGACATGCGGGTCGGACCAGGTTTGGACGCGCAGGCCTACCGTGCCTATGAGCAGTGCCAGGCTGTCGCGCACGGCGGCATCGTCGTCCACAAGGTGAATCAGGGGCGAGAGGGAAGAGGTCATGTCGCGTTCAAGGCTGGTGTGCCAGCGGGAGCTGCAGATGGAATTCGGCCCCAGGCCCATCGGCAGGCGAAGGAGAGGATGGCGCCAAAGTGAGCTCGCCTCCCATCGCCTGCGCCAGGCTTTCCGACAGCGACAGGCCCAATCCCAGGCCGCCGGAGCGTGTGGTGTAGAACGGGGTGAACAGGCGCGCTCGCGCCTCGGGCGCCACGCCGGGTCCGGTGTCGCGCACGCTCAGCAGGACCCGCGCGCCCTGGGGGCTAAGGGTGAGGCGCAAGCGGCGCCGGCCGGGCTCGGTCTGCTCCATGGCCTGCAGCGCGTTCATCACCAAGTTGTGGATGATCTGCTGCAAGGCCACAGGCTCGGCGCGCACGGCCGGCAGGTCTGCGGGAGCATCCACCTGCACGGCAATGCTGCGGCGGCGCAGCTCGGGCTCCAGCAGGTGCAGCGCATCATGTACGGCGGTGGACAGGGACAGAGTCTGGACCTGGCCTGACAGGTCGGGCCGCTCGACCACGCGGCGCAGGCGTCCCACGACGGTGCTGGCGCGCCTTGCCTGGGCCACGGCCTGATTCATGGCATGGCGCGCCATGTCCAGATCTGGCTCCTCATCGCCCAGCAGGCGCTGCGCCGCCTGGGTATTGGCCAGCAGCGCGGTCAGCGGCTGGTTGAGTTCATGTGCCATGCCCGCGGCCAGTTCGCCGAACTGGTTGAGACGGGCGACCTGGCCCAGACGCAGCAGCTCTTCTGCCCGGCGTGCGGCCACGCGCTGGCGCAGCAGGGTGCGCAGTGCGGCCAGTGCTGCAGCGCTGGCCGCCGCCCAGGCCAGCATGGTGGCCCAGGGCAACTCGCTCCAGCCCACGTCGCGCTCCAGCACCACATCGAAGGGCTGGCTCTGCGAGGCCAGCAGCTTGTGAAAGTCGTAATTCCAGCCGCGCTCCAGTTGCCGTCCGGCCTGCACGGTAAAGGCTTGGCCCTGATACTGAAGCCGCACGCGCACTGGACTGGTCCGGGCATCCATGGGCCACTCGTCCCAGGGAATGGTGGCATGCAGATCCAGCAGCAGGGCGTGGTCGGCGGCTGGGCCGGCAAGCGCCAGCCATACCCGGCCTTTGGGCAGGTCGGCACGGGCCAGTTCGGCATGGCCGCTTTGCAGCGAGCGGGCCTCTGCCATATCCAGCGCGGCACCCAGGTCATGGGGCCAGTCAGCCGGCCAGCTGCTGTCCGGTAGGCGGCGCAGTACCTCGATGATTTGCGGATAGGCGGCGGGCAGGCGCGGCAGCGGCAAGGCTACCTTGGCACTGCGGCCTTGCGCAGGTGGCTGCAGCAGGGGCAGCATGGCCATTACCGCATCGTGCTGCACGGCACGCTGGCTCAGCAGCCGGTGCACGATGCGCGCATCCGTCACGAATGCATCCTCCAGGGTCTGCAACCGCGCATGCACGAGCCAGCCTGCGCCTGCAATGGCCACCAGGGCCCAGGCCATCAGCCAGGCCAGGGGGCGGCGCCAGTGGGGGATGATCATGGCCGGTGTTGTCGCGGATTATTTGGCGTAAGGGTCTTCGTAACCCATCTCCTTCATGATGTCGGTCTCGTAAGCCTCCATCTCTTCGGCGTCTTCCTCGCTGGTTTCGTGGTCCCAGCCCTGGGCATGCAGCGTGCCATGCACCAGCAGATGGGCGTAATGCTCTTCCAGGCTCTTGTTCTGCTCCTGGGCCTCGCGCTCCACCACGGGGGCGCAGAGCACCAGATCGGCCATCACGCAAGGCTCCTGCTGATAGTCGAAGGTCAGCACATTGGTCGCGTAGTCCTTTTTGCGGTACTCGCGATTGAGCTTGCGGCCTTCCTCTGTATCCACGATGCGCACCGTGATCTCGGCATCCACGGCCAGCGCATGGCGGATCCAGCGCGTGACGCGGCTGCGGCTCAGCAGTTCGCGATGGGCGGCGGCCTCTGCGCTGGGACCGAATTGCAGCGATAGTTGCAGTTGATTTAAGGTCATTTTGGCTTTTAGCCCTTATGAGGTAAGCGCTAGTAGCTATTAATTTTGATTAAAGTTCGTCTGCCGTTGGCAGCGGGCGGGTCGTTCGGGGGCTGCTGCGGTGCTTGGGCGCCGAAGTGCCTTCGGACACGCGGCCGCGTGCGTCATAGGCGTCCACAATGCGGGCCACCAGCGGGTGGCGCACCACGTCGGCGCTGGTGAAGTGGTTGATGGAGATGCCCTTGACCCGTTTGAGGACGCGCTCGGCATCGACAAGTCCGCTGGGTGCTCCCTTGGGCAGGTCGACCTGGCTCACGTCGCCCGTGACCACGGCCTTGGCGCCAAAGCCGATGCGGGTCAGAAACATCTTCATCTGCTCGGGCGTGGTGTTCTGCGCCTCGTCCAGGATCACGAAGGCGTTGTTCAGCGTGCGTCCGCGCATGAAGGCCAGCGGCGCGATCTCCAGCGCATTGCGCTCGAAAGCCTTCTGCACCTTCTCGTAACCCATCAGATCGTAGAGCGCGTCATACAGCGGGCGCAGATAGGGGTCCACCTTCTGCGTCAGGTCGCCGGGCAGAAAGCCCAGGCGTTCGCCGGCTTCCACGGCGGGCCGGGTCAGCACGATGCGCTGCACGGCGCTGCGCTCCAGCGCGTCCACGGCGCAGGCCACGGCCAGATAGGTCTTGCCCGTGCCGGCCGGGCCGATGCCGAAGCTGATGTCGTGATTGGCGATGTTTTCCAGATACAGCGCCTGGTTGGGCGTGCGGGCGCGCAGATCGGCACGGCGCGTAGTCAATTGCGGAGCCGTCAGGTCGGCCTCCAGCATCTCGACATCGCCGGCCAGCATGAGCTGCAGCGTATCTTCCGCAATCACGTAGTCGGCGATCTCATAGAGAGCCTGAAGCAGCTCCAGCGCCTCATTGGCCTTGGCCTTGGGGCCGTCGATCTTGAACTGCTCGTGGCGGTGAGCGATCTTGACGCCCAGCGCGATTTCGATGGTGCGCAGATGCGCATCTGCCGGGCCGCAGAGATGGGTCAGGCGCGTATTGTTATGGGGTGTGAAGGTATGGCGCAGGATCACGCGGATAATTTCTCAAAAGAATCGCCGCACGGTGCGGCAAAGGATTTCAATGATAGGCAAATTGACTGGAACGCTGCTGGAAAAAAACCCGCCCGAAGTCCTGGTGGAC
Source organism: Comamonas sp. E6 (assembly GCF_001010305.1). NCBI lineage: Bacteria > Pseudomonadati > Pseudomonadota > Betaproteobacteria > Burkholderiales > Comamonadaceae > Comamonas > Comamonas sp. E6. The sequence goes on along the minus strand of NZ_BBXH01000022.1, from coordinate 103,217 downwards.
TGTGCCGGTGTGGGCTATGAGGTGCAGGTGCCCATGAGCACCTTCTACAACCTGCCTGCCAATGGTGCCAAGGTAGCCTTGCTGACCCATTTTGTGGTGCGGGAAGACGCCCAGCTGCTGTTCGGCTTCGGTACGGCCCGCGAGCGCCAGACCTTCCGCGAACTCATCAAGATCACCGGCATAGGACCGCGCATGGCACTGGCCGTGCTCAGCGGCATGAGCATCGATGATCTCGCGGACGCGGTATCGCAGCAGCAAGCAGGGCGATTGGTCAAGGTGCCCGGCATCGGCAAGAAGACCGCCGAGCGTCTGCTGCTGGAGCTCAAGGGCAAGATCGGCGCGGATACCGGTGCGCAGTCGCTGTTTGCCAATAACAACGACCAGAACGATATTCAGCAGGCACTGATGGCGCTGGGCTACTCGGACAAGGAAGCATCGGCCGCCCTCAAGAAACTCCCACCCGATGTAGGGGTGAGCGAGGGCATTAAGCTCGCGCTCAAGGCTTTGACCAAATAGCTTCGCTGGCCCTGTGCCAGTCCGATCGTGAACTGCAGGAGAACACGATATGCATTGGTGGATACAGGGCAGGCGCATTCCCTCTCTATGCGCAAGCCTGATGCTGGTGGTGCTGACCGCTTGCGGCGGCGGAGGGGGCGGAGGCAGTGTTCCGGACCCGGGCCCTGGCGGCGCAGGTGTCGGTAACGGCGGCAATGGTGCGGGCGTCGCAGAGACCAGTCCTCCGCCGGGTCCGCCCACGGCCTATGTGCTGGATTCGCTGATAGTGCCTGTCGCCCAGACTGCGGCTTCGGCCAGAGGCGTGGCCGTGGCATCCGTGGCCGTGCGACCCAAGGCCGTCGATCTGGCTTTGCCGCAGTGGAACGACGCGCCTTTGCCGGTCATGCCCATGCCTGGTGTGCCCATGCAAATAGGGGCGCCGCGGGCGCTGTCTTCGCTGCAGTCCACTGGCGACATGGCACGTACGTTGCGATGGGCCGGGGCACCGGATGGCGGACAGGTGGCGGCGATAAGCATCACATCGACCGGCGCCCATGGCCTGCGGCTGGGGCTGGTGGTCGATGCCATGCCCGATGCCGCCGAGCTCAGGCTGTACCGCAAGGATCGCAGCAAGACCGGGTTCGAGACCACGGGCAAGGCCATCAACGAGGCCATTGCGCGCAACCGTCGTGTCGACGGCGATACCCGGGCGGCTGGCATCTGGTGGACCCCCGACCTGGGCGCCGATGAGGTCACACTGGAGATTGCACTGCCTGCGGGACTGTCGACATCGCAGCTGCGCATTGCCATTCCCACACTCACCCATGCCTATGTCAACCTGGCCCTGCCCGTGGAGCTGGAGCTGCGCGATAGCCTTGTGCCCAGAAATGTGGGTGATGCAGCAGGTTGTGAGCTCGATGCCAGCTGCGCCGATCAGTACGCGGTCGAGCGCAATGCCGTGGCGCGCATGACCTATGTGGGCTCCGACAACCGCTACTACTACTGCACGGGCTCCCTGCTGAACAATACCAAGCGGGACTACACGCCGTACTTTCTATCGGCCAGTCACTGCATCTCGACGCAGGTAGCCGCCACTTCGCTGCGCACAGACTGGTTTTTCCGCTCGGCAAGCTGCAATAGCTTCGAGCCGAATGCAAGTACCTCGGCGCTGCAGCGCGGTGCCACGCTGCTGTATTCGACCGCTGTGACCGATGCCACGCTGATGCGACTCAATGAGGTGCCACCTGCCGGCGCGACGCTGGCCGGCTGGGATGCGAGAGGAACGGCGGTGACGGGGACGGCCATCTACGGACTGCATCACCCGCAGGGCGATTTGCTCAAATACAGCGAAGGCCAGGTGCAAAGCTACAGAAACTGCAGTCTGGGCGCCGGCAGCATCACCTGCAGCCCGGGCAATGCCCAGAGCGATTTTGTGAACGTCGGCTGGAGCAAGGGCGTGACCGAAGGCGGCAGCAGTGGCTCGGCCATGTTTGCGGGCGGACGCGTCGTGGGCACGTTGTCCGGCGGCAGCAGCTCGTGTACGGTCAGCGGCGGCTCCGATGTCTACAGCCGCTTCGACCGGACCTTCAGCAGCCAGATCGGGAACTGGCTGGCGCAGTGACCGAGGGCCGGGCCTATTTCCCCTGCAACTGCCTGACGGCCGCCTTGGTCTGCTCCACATGGGCCAGCGGGTCGCTGCTGACAAGGGCGAACTTCACCTTGCCGTCCTGGCCCACCACATAGGAGATGCGGTCGGCCCTGGCAGGGTTGGCGGCAGCACCCGCGTCATAGGCCTTGATGGTGACGGCCCGAGGGTCCGATGCCACGGCAAACTGGTCGCGGCAGGCCTCGGTGGAAAAGCGCTTGAGGGTGTCGATATCGTCATGTGACATGCCCACCACCGTGGCTTTCATGGCGGCGAACTGGGGCGTGGCTTCGGCAAAGGCATGGGCTTCCAGCGTGCAGCCCTGGGTGAAGGCCTTGGGGAAGAAGTACAGCACCACCGGCCCTTTCTTGAGCGCCTCGGCCATATCGAAGTCAAAAGCCTTGCCGGCAACGGCCGCGGGCGTCTTGAAGCCAGGTGCTGCATCGCCGGCCTTGAGCGCAGCCTGGGCAGCGACGGACAGGCAAAGCAGGGCGGCCGTACAGGCCAGGGTGTGAATACGCATGAAAAAGCTCCTCGGATCTTTGCCGTCATTGTGCGCAAAGCCAGGGGCCGGCCGTCAATGTGGGGCACAGCAACTGTGGGATTTTGTTTCCCCTGTATTTTTAATCAGTGTCCCTGTCATGCTTGGGGCACAATTGCTGCCATGACGATTCATGTGGACGAATTTGCGGCCAGCCCCGCACCTGCACGCAAGGCCAGAAGCGCGGCCGCCGACCCCGAGGCGGCTGCGCCGCGCATGGTTTCGGCCGGGCATTCGTCCCAGGGCGAAGAGGCGCTGGAGCGTGCCCTGCGCCCCAAGCAGCTCGACGAGTATGTGGGCCAGGCCAAGGCGCGAGAGCAGCTCGAGATCTTCATTGGCGCTGCCAAGAAGCGCAGCGAGGCGCTCGATCATGTGCTGTTGTTCGGCCCGCCGGGCCTGGGCAAGACCACGCTGTCCCACATCATCGCAGCCGAGCTGGGCGTGAACCTGCGCCAGACCAGCGGCCCGGTGCTGGAAAAACCCAAGGATCTGGCGGCGCTGCTCACCAATCTCGAGCCCAACGATGTGCTGTTCATCGACGAGATTCACCGACTGAGCCCGGTGGTCGAGGAAATCCTCTACCCGGCGCTGGAGGACTATCAGATAGACATCATGATTGGCGAAGGCCCGGCTGCACGCTCCATCAAGCTCGATCTCCAGCCATTCACGCTGGTGGGCGCGACCACGCGCGCCGGCATGCTCACCAACCCGCTGCGCGATCGCTTCGGCATCGTGGCGCGGCTGGAGTTCTATACCTCGGAGGAGCTCTCGCGCATTGTCAGGCGCAGCGCCGGACTGCTCAATGCGCCGATTGACGCGGAAGGCTGCTTCGAGATCGCGCGCCGCTCGCGCGGCACGCCGCGCATTGCCAACCGCCTGCTGCGCCGCGTGCGCGACTATGCCGATGTCAAGGGCGACGGCCGCATCACGCGCGAGATTGCCGACAAGGCGCTGGCCATGCTCGATGTGGACCCCCAGGGCTTTGACATCATGGACCGCAAGCTGCTCGAAGCCGTGGTGCATCGTTTCGACGGCGGCCCGGTAGGTCTGGACAATATCGCGGCGAGTATCGGCGAGGAGTCGGGCACCATCGAGGATGTGATCGAGCCCTATCTGATCCAGCAGGGCTTTTTGCAGCGCACCCCGCGCGGCCGCATGGCCACCCAGGCCGCCTACCGGCACCTGGGCCTGCAGCCCCCCGGAGACAATGCAGCATAAAACTGGCGCAACCCAAACCAGAGACATCGAGCAAGGGCCGCCCCGCAGCGAAGATGTCGTCCCCCTGGGGGAAGCCGCGCAGCGGCTCAGGGGGATCAATTGCTCTGCGGTCCGGCGTTCCAGAAGGCCTGCAGCACGCCGGGCAGGGCTTCGATCTGCGTGACCACCTGGTCCAGCTCCTCGGCATGCACGGCCGTGGCGAACAGCTCGGCCTCGATTTCGGTGTTGTGCGGCGGAATCTCGTGCTTTTCGACTGCGCGCACTGGGTAGTTGGCCGCCTCCAGCAGCTCCTGCATGCCCTCGCGCACATCGGCCTGGGCTTGCTGGCCGCAGATCACATAGACATAGTAGGTGGCCTCGCTGGCATGCTCGGCCACGGGATGGCGGTTGATGTAGTTGACCACGGGGCGCAGCAAGGTGTTGCTGGCCAGCACGAACAGGGTGGCAAGGCCGGCCTCGGGCAGCAGGCCCGCGCCCGCGCAGGCGCCCACGGCGGCCGAGCCCCATAGCGTGGCGGCGGTGTTCAGCCCCGTGATGTTGGCTCCTTCCTTCATGATGGCGCCGGCACCCAGAAAGCCCACGCCCGAAACCACATAGGAGATGACGCGCGTGGCGCCGTCCGCGCCTGAGACGCGCATGGCCAGGTCGACGAACACGGCCGCGCCCACGGCGACCAGGGTATTGGTGCGCAGGCCCGCCGTGCGCTGGCGTATCTGGCGCTCAAGGCCGATGATGCTGCCGCAGACAAAGGCCACGAGAAGACACAGCACCGTGTTCAGCGTGGCGAGCAGATTGAAGTTCTGTAGGGATTGCATGAAGTTCTGATTGTTATTGGTTATGGACAGGTGCTTGGGTTCATGAAATATGCGGCCCGGAGCTCACCAGCCGTACTTGCGGATATAGACGCGCTTGAGCAGCGTGGTCAGCACAGCATAGGCCAGCAATATGACGATGAGCCAGGGGAAATAGCCGAGCGGCAGGGCCTGCAGCTTGAAATGTCCGGCCAGCGGGCCCATGGGCAGGAAGATGCCTATGGCCATGATGGTCGCCGTGGCGGCCAGCAAGGGCCAGGAGGCACGGCTTTGCACAAACGGGATCTTCGGCGTGCGGATCATGTGCACGATCAGCGTCTGCGTGAGCAGCCCCACCACGAACCAGCCAGACTGGAACAGGCTTTGCTCTGCGGCCGTGCTGGTATGGAAGACGAACCACATCAGCGCGAAGGTGAGCACGTCGAACAGCGAGCTGATGGGGCCGAAGAAGAGCATGAAGCAGCCCAGGTCCTGAGGGTTCCAGCGCAGCGGCCGCGCGACCATTTCCTCGTCCACGTTGTCGAAGGGAATGGCGATCTGCGACAGGTCGTAGAGCAGGTTCTGCATCAGCAGTTGCATGGGCAGCATGGGCAGGAACGGGATGAAGGCCGAGGCGATCAGCACCGAGAACACGTTGCCGAAGTTGGAGCTGGCCGTCATGCGGATGTACTTGAGCATATTGCTGAAGGTGCGGCGTCCTTCGAGCACGCCCTGCTCCAGCACCATCAGGCTTTTCTCCAGCAGGATGATGTCGGCCGCCTCGCGGGCGATGTCCACGCCGCTGTCGACGCTGATGCCGATATCGGCGGCGCGCAGCGCGGGCGCGTCGTTGATGCCGTCGCCCATAAAGCCCGTGACATGACCGTTGGCGCGCAGCGCATGCACGATGCGCTCCTTGTGCAGCGGCGTCAGGCGGGCGAACAGCAGGTGCGACTCCACGGTGCGGCGCAGTTGCTCTTCGTCCATGGCTTCGATGTCGTTGCCGACAATCGCCTCGTCCACCTGCAGACCCACGTCGCGGCAGACCTTGCGTGCCACCAGTTCGTTGTCGCCCGTGAGTACCTTGACCGCCACACCGTGCTGCAGCAGCGCAGCAATGGCGGCCTGGGTGGATTCCTTGGGCGGGTCGAGAAAGGCCACGTAGCCGATCAGGGTCAGTCCGGCCTCGTCGGCGATGCCGTAGGTGTTCTTGTCGGGCGGCACTTCCTTCATGGCCACGGCCACCACGCGCAGCCCCTCGCTGTTCAGGCCCTCGGTGACGGCGCGCACCTGCTCGCGGCGCTCGGGCGTGAGCGGCAGCCGCGTGTCTCCGTCGCGCCCGCTGTCTCGAATATGTGTGCAGACCTCCAGGATTTCCTCGACCGCCCCCTTGCAGATCAGCTCGTGGTGGTGATTGCGCTCGGCCACCACCACGGACATGCGCCGGCGCTGGAAGTCGAACGGAATTTCGTCGACCTTGCGGTAGTCCTCGTTGACATGCAGCCGCGTGTGCAGCTCCACATGCTCGAGTACGGCACGGTCCAGCAGGTTCTTGAGCCCGGTCTGGTAGTAGCTGTTGAGGTAGGCGAACTGCAGCACCTCGTCGCTGGGACGGCCCTGCACATCGGTGTGGCGCTCCAGTGCGATGCGGTCCTGCGTCAGCGTGCCGGTCTTGTCGGTGCACAGCACATCCATGGCGCCGAAGTTCTGGATCGCGTCCAGGCGCTTGACCATCACCTTCTGGCGCGACAGCACCACGGCGCCCTTGGCCAGCGTGGAGGTGACGATCATGGGCAGCATCTCGGGTGTCAGGCCCACGGCCACCGACAGCGCGAACAAAAAGGCCTCGCCCCAGTCGCCCTTGGTGTAGCCGTTGATGAACAGCACCACGGGCACCATCACGGCCGCGAAGCGGATCAGCAGCCAGCTGACGCTGTTCACTCCTTGCTCGAAGGCGGTGGCAGTGCGGTCCTGGTGGGTGATGCGCGCTGCCAGTGTGCCGAAATAGCTCTGGTTGCCGGTGGCGACGACCACGGCCATGGCCGAGCCCGAGACCACATTGGTGCCCATGAAGAGCAGGTTGCCGGCTTCCAGCAACTGGCCGGCCTGCAGGGCGGCGAGGGTGCGAGCATCCTTTTCCACGGGCAGCGATTCGCCCGTCATGGCCGCCTGGCTCACGAACAGGTCCTTGGCGGACAGAAGGCGGCAGTCGGCCGGGATCATGTCGCCGGCCGACAGGGCCACGATGTCTCCGGGCACCAGCTCGCGCATGGGCAGCTCGGACAGCGAGGTGTCATGGCCTCCGCCGCTGTCGCGAAAGTCTGCGGCCGGTGCATCGGTCTTGCGGCGCACGGTGACGCGGTTGCTGACCAGGGCCTGCAGGCGTGCTGCGGCGCGCCGCGAGCGCCCTTCCTGGACAAAGCGCAGCAGCGTGGACAGCAGCACCATGCTGGCGATGACGATGGTGGCTTTTTCGTCCTCGGTGACATAGGAGACCACGGCCAGCAGCGTCAGCAGCAGGTTGAAGGGGTTGCGGTAGCAATGCCACAGGTGTTGCCATGCGGGCAGCGGCCTTTCATGCGCCACCTCGTTGGGCCCATGGCGTAGCTGGCGCTGCCGGGCCTGCTCGGGGCTCAGGCCCCGGCTCGATGTGTCCAGCTGCTGCAGCAGCGCAGCCACGGGGCTGCAGGCGGCGGATTGCAGGGCCTGTACCTGTGTCGCAGGCACTGTGACGGCTGTGGTCGGGCCGCCAGCGGGCATGGGCTGGCGGCCGAAGAGGCCGGCCATGCGGTGGCTGCGCAAAAAGGCCCGGAACAGATTTTTGAGAGTCTGCATCACGGCCTCCGGTCAGTGCAGCGTCTTGCCGGAGGTGCCCAATCGCGTCCAGGGCTGCTGCACCTGGCTGGCGCGCAGCTGGTTGTCGATGCGGTTGCGCTGCTCGCGGGTCAGCAGCGACAGCGCATCGGCGCGCTGGCGGATGCTGAGATTGGCCATGGCGCTGGCCATGAGGGGCGCTGCATGGCGGTCGACCAGGTGGCGCAGCACATCGGTGCGGCGCTCGCTCAGTGCCGAGATCACGGCATGGGTCAGGCCATGGTGGCGGGTAGAGTCATTGAAGCGGGATGCGGGGCGGCTGCGTTGCAGCACGCGCAGCCAGGCGAGGCGTTGCATGGGCATACTCCTTGGGGGTGACCCGGGAGCTGCCCGCCGCTGCTAGGGCATCAGGCGCGCGACCCCGGGACGGGGTTCCAGTTCGTGCGCGCAGCCAAGAGGGTCACACGCACGGCAATGGGCTGACAGTGCGCCGCGAAGGGCGCGCTGCAAGATCGACTAGGGTCGGGATCCATACGTGTTCCTTGGTTGAAAGTGAATGAAATGCGGGCCGGAGTCGGTCCGCGACGAGGCTGCTCAGCGTACGCTGCGGCTGCTCAGAAAGCTGCGGATGCGATGCGTGGGCCAACTGGTCAGTGCATCGAGCTCCAGCGTCTGCTCCAGCGCTTGCGGCAAGGCTGCCGGTGCGGCGGGCGCTGCCTGGCGGGGCATAGCGCGGGCGCGCAGCAGCAGGGGGCGCAGCTGGTGCAGAGAGCGGGTCAGGCGGTTGCTCATGGCGTTCTCCTCATCGGTTGAGGGAGCGGGCCAGGCGGCAGCGCGGCACAAACGTTTTGGCGCAGCCACGAGCCGGGGTAAACCAGAGCGAATGGCGGCGCGAAAACTCAGTGAGGAGCAGAGCTTGCGAGCTTGAAGCCTCTAGCCGTGCTGCGCACGGCAGGGCGGCCCGAAGGTCGGGAAGCCAAACAGCAAGTTGCGAGGATCGCGAGGGCGAGGGATGCGGGGCGGTCGATGACGACTCCCGATCCGGGGGAGTCTGTCAGTCGGCCAGCTTCGCAGCCATTGCGGCGTGCGATAAATCACTGGTTGAACTGGCACTGTCCACGTGGGGACTCCTGAAATTGCGATCTGGCAATTATCGGCCGAGACCGGGTTCAGGGTCAACCCTAGGTGGTTTTCAGCTGCAATTGCGCCGGGGCCTGGCGGGTTGCAGGCTCGGCCCATGGGCGCACACAGCCCCAGACGATCAGGGCCTGTGCGGCGTAATAGCTGCCGAGCACGCTCACTGCGGACCAGGGCAGCGGCTGCACAAAACGGTTGATGGCCAGGATGGAGTCGCTGAGCATGAAAAAGCTGGCGCCCAGTGCGGTCAGTAGTGCGGCGCGGCTGCGCAACTGACGATAGCGTCCCCAGGCCTGGGCCGCCATCAAGGCGATGACACCGACATAGGCGGCCACGGGCAGACGCAGGGCGGCGGGCAGGCCATGGGTCCAGAGAAAGACATACATGGCGGCGCCGATCGCAGCCACCAGCAGCAGTGCGCGGCGGTCGGCAAACCAGGCAACATCAAGCTTGAATAGCGCAACGTAGCAGACATGGGCCAGCAAAAAGCTGACCAGGCCGGGAATGAACAGACTGGTGGGCAGCTGTCCGTCCAGCATCAGGAATACATCGCCAGCCATGGAAAAAACAATAGCTGCCAGCAGCAGATGAACATGCTTTTGAGGCAGGTTTTGTATAGTTTTTGAGTTCTGCTTTGCGCAAGAAGCTACGCATATAAGAGCAAAAACCATGGTGGCAGGCTTGAACAGCCAATGCCATTGCTGCAGACCGAGTGCTGCCGTGGCCGTGGCCAGTGCGCCGCTTTGCAGCATCAGCGCCAGCCACAGACTGATGCGTCCCTGCATGGCAGCGCCCAGAGCCCATTGCCCGGTGAGCAGCACGCCGAACCAGATCAGATTGGCGGCCAGCGGCGACTGATCGGCATGCCAGAGAAAGACCGAAGTGCCCGCAACCAGCGCCGCAAACTGCAGGCCGGCAAACCAGCGCAGCGCAGTGCCCATCGGAGGCGCATAGATGATGCGGTGCTCGTCCAGATCGAAGGCGGGCTTGGGAAAGTGCTGCGCCACATCGGCTGGCCGCCAGCCCGGCGGCTTGAACCAGACGCGAAGCTTGTCCAGCCAGCTGCGTGCATGCCAGCTGTCATGCGCCAGCTGGCGGTAGACGCTGAAGTTGGCCCAGAGCGGGTCCCAGCTCTTGAGCAGGCCGCGCGTGCCGTAGACGCAGGGCTCCTCATCATCCTCGGTCTTGTAAGTGCCGAAGAGCCGGTCCCAGACGATGAGAATGCCGCCGTAGTTGCGGTCCAGATAGCGCTCGTTGACGGCATGGTGCACGCGGTGATTGCTGGGCGCGCAGAACCAGCGGTCGAACCAGCCCAGCTTCCTGACCTGCTCGGTATGCACCCAGAACTGGTAGAGCAGGTCGATCAGCCCGACCACGGCAAACACCAGCGGCGGCACGCCGGCCAGGGCCATGGGCAGATAGAAGATCCAGCCCAGCAGCGCGCCGGAGCTGGTCTGGCGCAGCGCGGTGGAGAGGTTGTAGGCCTGACTTTGGTGGTGCACGGCATGGGCGGCCCAGAGCACGCCCACTTCATGGCCCATGCGGTGCAGCCAGTAGTAGCAGAGGTCGTAGAACAGCAGGGCCAGCAGCCAGCCCGGCAGGCTGAGCCAGAAGGCATCGGCCTCGATCAGAGCCACATGGCTGGCCACGACGGTGTAGATGCCCAGCGTCAGCAGCTTGGTGAAGACGGCGCTGGTCTGGCTCAGTACGCCCAGGTTCAGCGAGCTGATGGCATCGGCCAGCGCATAGGCATTGCGCCCGCGTTTTAGGCTGATGGCCCATTCCACGGCAATCAGTGCGAAAAAGACCGGCGTGGCCAGAACGATGACTTGGCTGGGGGAGAGCATGGTCATCGATTGTGGGCAGGGCGCGGCGCGCAGCGCCTCGCATCTTCCCTAGTTGCGGCTCTTGGCGCTGGCTCTCACAACCGTATGCCGCGCTTGTGGATCAACGCGCCCCAGCGCCTGGTCTCCACGGCGATAAGCTCGGTGAAGCGTGCCGCATCCAGCGCCAGGATTTCCGCATCGGTGGCTGCCAGCCGCGCGCGCACTTCAGGCATCGCCAGCGCGCGCTGGAACTGTTGGCTCAGCCACTCGACCACCGGCGCGGGCGTCTTCGCCGGTGCGGCAATGCCGTACCAGGACTGCACCAGGATATCGGGATAGCCGGCCTGCGCGATGGTGGGCACCTCGGGCAGCGAGCGCGTGCGCGCTGCGGCGTTGACAGCCAGAGCCCGTACCTTGCCGGACTGGATCAGCGGCAGCACCAGGTTCTGCGAGATCAGCGCGAACTGCAGCAGGCCGGAGCCCAGGTCCAGCAGCGCCGGCGGCTGGCCTTTGTAGCTCACGTTGGTCAAGCGGATGCCGGTGCGCTCGAAGAACAGTTCCTGTGCCAGGTGGATGGAGCTGCCGGTGCCGGGGTTGGCTGCGTTGAACTCGCCCGGTCTGGCGGCAGCCAGCGCGACGAACTCCTTCAGCGTCCTGGCAGGAACCGTGTCGTGCACCACGAACACCGTCGGCGGCGCGGCCACGCCGCACACTCCCACGAAGTCCTTGCTGCGCGCCTTCATCTCGGGCATCAGGTGCTCGCCCACCGCGAGGATCGGCGCTACGCCGAGCAGCGTGTAGCCATCGGCCGGGGCCTTGGCCACCGCATCCAGGCCGATGCGACCATCGGCACCGGGACGGTTCTCGATCACGATGCGTTGCGGCAGTGCGTTGGAAAGCGGGTCGCAGACGGCGCGCAGCACCACGTCGACGACGCCGCCTGCGGGGTAGGGCACCACGATGCGGATCGGTCGATCGGGGTAGCCGTCCGGGCTCGGCGCGGTGCCTGCGCGGGCCATGCCGGGCACCAGGCCGGCCAGCAACAGTTGAAGGTGGAATTGCCGACGGTCCATGCTTGTCTCTCCGGTTCTAGGCGATGTAACCTGCCATTGATTGCAGGGCCTGGCGTGTCTCGGTCACCAGGCGGTCCATCACGGCAGCCACGGGCTCGATTCCGCGCAGCCAGTGCACGCTCTGCCCTGCGGCCTCGTACATCAGCGGCCCGATCTGGTGCTGTTCCACCGCTGCCAGCAGATCGCCGGTGAGAGCCTGCTGGTAGGGCATAGACAGTGGCTCGGGTGCGCCGGGCTGTGCCCAGGCGTCGCTGAACGCGCTGCGCAGCACGCGGCAGGGCTTGCCGCTGTGGGCGCGCGTGATCACCGTGTCTTCGCTGTCGGCAGCGATCAGCTTCTTTGCCAGCGCCTGCGGCATTTCGTGCTCGCGCGTGCCCAGCCATAGCGTGCCCAGCCAGGCACCCTGCGCGCCCAGGGCCAGCGAGGCCGCCACCTGTGCCCCGGTGCCTATGCCACCGGCCGCGATTACTGGCCGTCCCTCGGCTGCCGCCACTATCTGCGGCACCAGCGTGAAGGTGCCGATGGGCCCTGTGTGGCCGCCCGCGTCATAGCCCTGGGCCACCAGGATGTCGGCCCCGGCTGCGATCGCCTTTTGAGCATGGCGCACGCTGCCGACCAGGGCGATGGTGTGCAGGCCGCACGCCTTGATGCGTGCCAGCGCCTCCACCGGCGTGCCGACGCCGGCGGCAAAGACCTCGATATCGCTGCCCGCAATGGCGTCCACCTGCTCCTCGAACAGGCTCTGCGAGCGCACGTACTGCGAGAAGAAGTTGCCTTCGGTGGCCGGCGGCACGTCGTATTGCCTGAACAGGCCCTGCACGAAATCCCTGTGCCCCTGCGGCAGTGCGGCAGCCACGGCTGCGCGGTCGTCGTGTTCGGGCAGGCCGGAGGGCAGCAGCAGGTCCACGCCCACCGGGTGTTCGGGGCACAGTTCGCGCAGCTGGCGCAGCTTCTTCTGCAGCTCGTGCGGGCCGTCACGCGCGGCGGCATAGACGCCCAGCCCGCCGGCCCGTGAGATCGCGGCGGCCACTTCGATGCGGTGGGCCAGACCAAAGATGGGCAGGCGTATGCCCAGCCGGCGGCAGAGGTCGTTGGTCAGTGCATTGCTCATGTCCACAGCTCCGGCTCCATGTCCAGGCAAGGGTGCTGCGGCAGCACTGCGGCACGGCGCAGCACATGGCGGCCGATCAGCGTCTTGTGAATCTCGCTGGTACCCTCGCCGATCTGGTTCATCTTGGCGTCACGCAGGAAGCGCTCCAGCGGGAAGGCCTTGAGGTAGCCGTTGCCGCCCAGCAGTTGCAGGCAGTCGACCACGATGCGCATGCACAGGTCGGTGGCATGCAGCTTGGCGATCGATGCATGGATGGCCACGTCGGCATCGCCTGCGTCGTAGCGCTGCGCGGTGCTGTAGACCAGACAGCGTGCGGCCTCGATCTGGGCCGCCATCTCGGCCACCATCCACTGGATGCCCTGGTGCGCACCCACCGGCTGCCCGAAGACCTGGCGCTGGTTGGCGTACTGGGCGGCAATCTGCAGCGCGCCTGCGGCGCGGCCCAACGCAATCGCAGCGTGGCCGATGCGTGCGCGCAGCAATGTGTCCTGTGCCAGCGCCATGCCTTCGCCTTCCTTGCCGAGCAGGTGCTCCGGCGCGATGTGCACGTTGTCGAAGCTGACCAGCGCGATCGGCACGCCGTACCAGCCAAGCTTGGGAATCACCGGCGATACCATGATGCCGGGCGTGTCGCGTGGCACGACGAAGGCACTCAGTCCGCGGCCGCCGCCGGGTCCGTCGGCCTGGCGCGCCACCACCACGAACATGTCGGCTACGTTGGCGCGCGTGATGAACTTCTTCTGGCCATTGAGCGTCCAGCCGCCCTGCGGTGCCGGCGCATAGTGCGCCCCCAGCCGCGCCACGTCGCTGCCTGCGCCAGGCTCGGTCAGTGCGAAGGCCGACTGGCGTGCGCCGCTGGCCAGGTCGGGGATCAGCGCGCAGCGCAGCGCCTCGCTGCCACCGGCCACGATGGGGCGCGAGGACAGGTCGGTGCCAGTGACCAGCGAAGCGGCCGTCGAACACACAGACGCTACTTCCTCGATGATGCGCACGCGCAGCATCATCGACGCCTCGCTGCCGCCGTGCGCGCGCGGGAACGCTGTGGCGACGATGCCTTCGCGACATAGCAGCCGGAAGGTATCCCAGGCGAAGACGTCCTGCTGCGCCACGCGGTCGGCGTCCGGCCCGATGCGCTCGGCCACCAGAGTTTTCACGCGCTCAAGCAGTGAGGCTTCATCGGGGGACAGGCGTACAAGCGGGTGGTGAGGTTCGGGAATCGACATGGGGTCTCCTTTGTGTCAGATGTGCCTCAGATGACGCCTGCCTCGCGCAGGCGGGCCAGTTCGGTGGCAGGCATTGCCAGCTCGCCCTGGTAGAACGCTTCGTTGTCCTGCCCCAGTGAACCGCCGGCGTGGCGGATGCTGCCGGGCGATCGGGCGAACCGCGGCACGACATTGGCCATGCGCACGCTGCCGAAGTCCCGGTCGGGCACGTCGCAAAGGGCCTGACGAGCGCGCATGTGCGGGTCGGCCTCGATCTGGTCAATGCCGTAGACCGGGGCGATGGTGCCCTGCGCCGCTTCGAAGGCGGCCAGTACCGCCGCCAGTGGATGTGCTGCGCACCAGGCCGCGAAGATGCCGTTCAGCTCCTGGGCATGCTGCACGCGGTCACGGTTGTTGGCGAAGCATGGCTCGTCTATCAGTTCGGGCCGGCCTATGGCGCGGCAGTTGTTGGCAAACATGGCATTGGTGCTGCCCGACAGCGATACCCATTGCCCGTCGGCAGTGCGGTAGACCGCGGCCGGTGCAGAGTACTGGTTGGCATTGCCCGAGCGCTGATACACGGTGCCTAGCTGCTCGTGCTGGATGGGCAGGAACTCGAGCAGCTTGAGCGTGGCCTCGGTCAGCGATAGATCGATTTCCTCGCCCGGGGCCTGCGGGTTGCGGGCGCGGCGCCACAGCGCAGCCAGCACGCCTACCGCGCCGAACAGTCCGCCGACGTTGTCGGCCAGTGGGTAGCCTGAGTGCATGGGCGCTCCCTGGGCTTCGCCGCTGATGTAGGTCAGGCCGCCCATGGCTTCGAACAAGCGTGCAAAGCCCGGCCGGTCGCGGTAGGGGCCGCTCTGGCCGAAGCCCGTGGTTCGCAGTATCACCAGGCTGGGCTGGGCCTGCCACAAGGCCTCTTTGGTCAGGCACCAGCGGTCCAGCGTGCCGGGGCGGAAGTTCTCGATCAGCACATCGAACTGAGGCAGCATGCGCAGCAGCAGCGCGGCGCCCTCGGGCTTGCGCAGGTCGAGCGTGACCAGGCGTTTGCCGCGGTTGGTTACTTTCCACCACAGAGGCTTGCCGTCCTTGTGCGGTGGGAAGTCGCGCATGCCGTCGCCTGCGCCGGGCAGTTCGGCCTTGACGACGCTGGCGCCGTAGTCGGCAAGGAGGGCCGCGGCCGAGGGCGCGGCAATGATGGTGGCGATGTCCAGGACGCGCAGTCCGGTGAGAGGTCCGTTCATGGTGTGCATGTCTCCTGGAGGTCAATGTAGAAAACAGCTAGCCGCGAGCCAACCAGAAATATGAGAATCAGATATCTCGCTTTCAGATGGATGCAGAAGCTGCCATGACCCACGCCACCGAAGCCCTGGAGTTGCTGACACTGAAGTCGCTGAGGACGCTGGCCGCTGCGATCCAGGGCGGTAGCCTGACACGCGCGGCCGTCGAGCGTGGACTGGCGCAGTCGGCCGTGAGCCGGCAGATCGCCGAACTGGAGCGCGCACTGGGCGGCGCGCTCTTCTATCGCACGGGACGCGGCGTCAAGCCCACGGCACTGGCCGAGCAGATGCTGCCGCGCGTTTCGGCTTTGCTGTCCGAGGCCGAGGCGCTGGTGCGCCTGGGCAAGGAGCTGACCGGTGTGCCCAGCGGCCTGGTTACGTTGGGCCTGGTGCCGGGTGTGGCCGGCTTCATGGCCGCGGCGCTGTATGGCGAGGTGGCGCAGCGCTTCCCCGAGATCCGGCTGCGCGTCATAGAGGGCTATAGCGGGGACATGGAGGTGGCGCTGAGCCAGGGCCGCATCGACATGGCGATCCTGAACCGCTACCGGGCCAGAGGCAGCAACAGCTACCGCAAGCTGGCCGATGCGCAGATCTGCGTGGTGGGCCGCCAGAGTGTGCTGCAGCGCATGCTGGCGCCGGCGGATACGGCCCTGCCGGTCAGCATGGCCCTGCAGGCGCTCGAGCGCCTGCCGCTGGTGCTGCCGGTGCCTCCCAACGCCATCCGCAACCTGCTCGATGAGCAGACAGGCCGGCAGGGACTGCGGCTGAACGTGATCCTGGAGGGTAGCTCCTCGGTGATCCTCAAGAGCATGCTGGCTCGGCACGACTGCGCCACGCTGCTGCCGCGCCATGCCGTCAGCGAGGAGCTGGCCTGTGGCAGCCTCGCAGCCATTCCGCTGGCGGAGCGGGTATTTCGTCAGCATGTGGTGCTGGCTACCAGCAGTCAGCGCCCTTTCACTCTGGCAGGCAAGGCGGTGGCGGCCCTGGTAGCCGAGACCGCCGGTGCCTTGATGGCCCGGCAGGCAGTGCTTTGAGGTCGTGGATCAGAGGCTTCCAGGGGTAAGCATCGATTGCTAAGTAGTTTTATTTATGAGATTTCGCGAGAAGCGAGTCGATAATTTCGCCCATCTCCCCGGTCGGCCAGTTGTCTTGACCTGCCGGCCTGCACGGGCACTCCGCCGTCCGCATGCTGCGACAAGGTGCCCGTGACCCACTGCTGCCTGTACATGTCCATACCACGCCGCTCTCTTGTCGCGACCGCCGCCCTGATGGCTGCGGCCGGTTTTTCCGCTCCCGTTTTTGCCGCCGCCGATGCCTGGCCCGCCACCAAGCCCATCACGCTGATCGTGCCGTTCAGCGCCGGTGGCAATGTGGACACCACGGCGCGCCTGATCGGCCAGAAGCTGGGCGAGCGCCTGCACCAGTCCATCGTGGTGGACAACGTGCCTGGCGCCGGCGGTGTGCTCGGGGTGAGCAAGGCCGTCAAGGCCCCGGCCGACGGTTACACCTTGCTCATGGGCTTTGACGGCCCCATCAGCATTGCCCAGCTGGTGAATTCCGCCGTCAAGTACGACGCCGAAAAGGATCTGACCCCTGTGGGGCTGACCACCATCGCACCCGTGGTCGCCGTGGCCCGTCCCGGCCTGCCGGCGCACAATCTGAGCGAGCTGATTGCCCTGGCGCGCTCCAAGCCCGGCTCGTTGACCTACGCCACTTCGGGCGTGGGCACCATGCTGCATCTGGCCATGGAAATGCTGCAGGAGCGCGCCAAGATCAAGCTGGTGCATGTGCCCTATCGCGGCGGTGCCCAGATCACCAGCGACGTGATGGGCGGTCAGGTCGATGTGGGCATGCTCACCACCGTGAGCGCCGTGCCCATGATCCAGCAGAAAAAGCTCGAAGGTCTGGGCGTGACATCGGCCAAGCGCATCGATGCCATCCACGCCGTGCCCACCTTTGGCGAGACGGCCGAACTCAAGGGCTTTGACCTCAACACCTGGACGGGGCTGTTCGTGCCCGCCAAGACGCCTCAGGCCGTGGTCACGCGCCTGGCCACCGAGCTCGATGCAGTGCTCAAGATGCCCGATGTGCGTAAGCGCCTGGAAGATGGCGGCGCCACGCCCGGCTCCGGCACCCAGGCCAGCTTTGTCCAGTTCCTGAAGAAGGAAAAAGCCGGCTATGCCCAGATCGTGAAGTCGGCCAACATCCAGGCGGAATAAGCCATGGCCGCGCCTCTGAACCCGGTGCATGCCGAGATCCATCCGCCCGTGCTGCCCGAAGTGGCCGCCGTCGCGGACGAGATGCTGGCCCTGCGCCATGATCTGCACGCCCATCCCGAGCTGGCCTACGAAGAGCATCGCACCGGCGATATCGTGGCCGCCAGGCTGGCCGGATGGGGCTACGAGGTCCATCGCGGCCTGGGCGACACCGGCGTGGTGGGGACGCTGCGCTGCGGCGACCATGCCAATGGCAAGCACATTGGCAAACGTCTTGGCCTGCGCGCCGACATGGATGCGCTGCCTATCCGTGAAGCCACGGGCCTGTCCTATGCCAGCCGTCACGACGGCAAGATGCATGCCTGCGGCCACGACGGGCACACGGCCACCTTGCTGGCCGCAGCAAGGGTGCTGGCCGGGCGCAAGAACCAGCTCCAGGGCACGCTCAATCTGATCTTCCAGCCCGCCGAGGAAGGCCATGGCGGCGCGCAGAAGATGGTGGAGCAGGGGCTGTTCGAGCTGTTTCCCTGCGATGCGCTCTACGCCTTTCACAACGAGCCAGGCTACCCGGCCGGGCAGTTCGGCTTTCGCCCGGGCGTGATGTATTCCAGCTCGGACACGGCCATCATCACCATCCGCGGAAAGGGCGGACATGGCGCCATGCCCCATGTGGCCGTGGACCCCATCGTCGTGGCCTCGCATCTGGTGCTGGCGCTGCAGACCATACGCTCGCGCGAGATCGACCCCAACGACATGGCCGTGGTCACCATCGGTGCCATCCATGCGGGCGATGCGCCCAATGTGATTCCCGAAACCTGCGAGCTGCGCGTGACCATCCGCGCGCGCTGCCCCGAGGTGCGCCAGCAGCTGCGCGAGCGCATCACGGCCATGGCCCATGCCCAGGCCGCAGTCCACCGCGCCACGGCCGAGGTGGATTACAAATGGCGTTATCCGCCCGTCATGAACGACAAGGCGGCTACCGATTTCGCAGTCGGTGTGGCCCGCGAATTCCTCGGCGAAGCATGGTTGATTCCCGATCTGCAGCCGCTGCAGGCCAGCGATGACTTCGCCATCATGCTCAACCAGGTCCCCGGCAACTACTTCATCGTCGGCAACGGCATGGGCGAGGGCGGCTGCATGGTGCACAACGCAGCCTATGACTTCAACGACAACCTGCTGCCCGTGACTGCCTCGTATTGGGTGAAGCTGGCCGAGAGCTATCTGGGGCGCGACTGAGTTTTGTATGAGTGAAATCAACCTCTCCGGCCAGAACCTGCCCGGCTTCGATGCCACGACCGACTATTGGCAAGCCACCGTCACCGAGGCCGAGCTGAGCCAGTTGCCGCTGCCGCCCTATGCGAAGAGCTATCCGGCCAGACTGCCCGACGGCCGCTATCTGCTGCTGCCGCTGCGCGGCATGCCCACGGACGATGGTTCCGCCCCCGACCGCTGCGTGGCGTCGCTGATTGCCAACCAGGCTTCCATTGAAGTGGTCGAGCAACTGGCGTTGCACATGGCGCAAGGCGCCGGGGCGCATGACTTCGATGTGGTTGTCGGTCTACCCACGCTGGGCCTGGCTTTTGCGCCACTGGTGGCGCGCCACCTGGGGCGCAGCCGCTATGTGCCGCTTGGTTACTCGCGCAAATACTGGTATCGCGACGAGCTCTCCGAGCCCGTCAGCTCCATCACCACGCCGGGCAAGGGCAAGCTGCTCTATATCGACCCGAACCAACTGGGCCTGATTGCCGGCAAGCGCGTGCTGGTGGTGGACGATGCCGTGAGCTCGGGCACGACCATGATGTCCGGCCTCAAGCTGTTGGAGCGTTGCGGCGCCGAAGTGGCCGCCATTGCCGTGGCCATGCGCCAGGGCACGCAGTGGCAGCAAAAGCTGGTGCGTGCCGATGGCAGCGCCATCCCCGTGGTCGCGGCCTACGACTGTCCGCGCATGGAGCGCCGCGCCGACGGCTGGTGGCCTGAAGGCTCATAAAAAGAGAGCTTCTGACGACTTTCACGCATGAAGTTCAGGCTGTTTATGCCTTGAGATCATTGCATTAAATACGCTAATAGCTCTTCTTTTAATAGCTATCAAAGTTCGAGGCAGGAGCGAATCAGGTCAGCGCACCGCGCCCGTCGACGGTGAAGATGCGCTCGACCACGCCCTTGAGCCGGCCACCGCGCACGCCGATCAGATGGTCGTGCAGATTGACCGTGGGGTCGCAGTGGCCGGGAATCAGCCACAGGCTCTCGCCCAGCGCGGGCAGCCAGCCGCTGTGGTTGCCCGCGTCGGCATCGGGGTGCAGCACACCGTGCTCGTCGCCGCCATTGGCAAAGCGCAGCGCGTTCTCGGGCGGCAGCGCATGCAGCTTCGGCAGGCCGGAGTCTATGGCATGGGCCTTGTGGCCGGCGTCGCAGACGGCATGATCGCCGCTGAGCGACATGACCTGGGTCTTGACGTAGAGCGCATGCTCGAACAGGGGCTGGGCCGGGTCGCGCTGGTTGGCCGCGTAGTCGGCGTCCATGAAGAGGAAGGAGCCGGGCTGGATTTCGCCATAGATGCCGCTGGCGGCCTCGTTGACCATGGTGCCCGTGCCGGCACCCGTGATCAGCGGAATGGCCAGGCCAGCGCGGTCGAACTCATGGCGCGTGCGGTTGACGAGCTTGAGCACCTGCTCGATGGCGGTCTTGCGCTCCTCGGCGCTGCGCAGATGCTGGGCGCCGCCGTGGTAAGCCTGCAGGCCCGCAAAGCGCAGCGTGGGCTGCGCTGCAATCGCCTGTGCCAGGCCCAGGGCGGCTTCGCCGGGCTCTGCGCCGCAGCGGTTCTGGCCGACATTGATTTCCACCAGCACATCCATGGCTGCATCGCCTGCCTGCGCATCCTGCAGGGCCCGCGCCAGCCGGGTGATGCCTTCCTCGCAATCCACGGCCAGGGCCAGCCGGCCGCCCTGGGCATTCAGTGCCCTGGCCAGAGCCGCCACGCGCGCCAGCTTGGTCTGGGAGATGACTTCGTTGCTGATGAAGATATTGGTGATGCCGCCCTGGGCCAGTGCCTCGGCCTCGCTGACCTTCTGCACGCAGTGGCCGCAGGCGCCGGCATGTTCGAGCAGATGGGCGATATGCGCGCTCTTGTGCAGCTTGGCATGCGGACGCCAGAGCACGCCATGCTGCTGGGCAAAGCGGGCCATGCGCTCGATATTGCGGTCCATGGCGTCCAGGTCAATGACCAGGGCGGGCGTATCTATGCGTTTGACGGCCTGGCCGACCAGGGTCTGCAAATGCTCAGGAATGTGCTTCATCTCGGCTGCCTTGCTGAAGGTGTGCGGTATCTGCCCAGCCTACCAAAGACAGGCCGTCAGGCGTCCAGAGCAGGCGATTGATGGCGCAGTTGCTCAGCTCCCAGGTGCGTGGCGTCTGGAAATCCTGGCGCGTGGCCAGGCGGTAGAGCACATCCATCACGCCGCCATGGGCGACCAGCACGATCTGCTCGCCCTCATGCTTGCGTGCAATCCGGTCCACGGTGGCAAAGATGCGCTCGCGCAAGGCCTGCAGCGAGTCGCCACCCCCGGGCGGGGCATAGGCCGGGTTGCGCGTGCGCCAGAGCTGGGCGTCCTCAGGCTGGGTGGCTTCCACATCCTTGAAGGTGCGGCCCTGGAAATCGCCGAAGCAGCGCTCGCGCAGGCCGGCGGTGGTGTGTAGAGGCGCACCGGATCTCTGGGCAATCGCCTGCGCAGTGACATGGGCACGCTGCAGGTCGCTGCTGTAGATGGCGGCAATGCTCTCGTCGGCCAGTGCCTGGGCCGCCTGCTCGGCCTGCCACAGGCCGGTGTCGTTCAAGGGGATATCCAGATGCCCCTGGATACGTCCATCGACATTCCAGGTTGTCTCTCCGTGCCGGATGGCAATGATGCGCGTGGCGTGCATGTCTTGGCTCGTTCAGCGTAGGTTGTTTTATTGAACAGTCATTGTCTTGCAAACAAAGTGTGCCTGTACCCCGGTCTGTTGTTACGGACTTTTCGACGCTCGGCCTGCATCGTGGCGCAGCCGGCAAGAAAAAAGGCCTGCAACCACGATTGCAGGCCTTTTGGGCATTGCAGCGCTTGCGCTTCAAGCGCCGGCTGCCATGTCTTTTGGTGTCAGATCAGCGATTTGGCATTGTCCAGCACAAAGTCGCAGGCCTTTTCCTTGAGGTTGCTCTTGACCTTGTCCAGGCTGAAGCTCTTGCCGTCGGCGCCCGTGACCATGCCCATCAGCCCGTTCTGGTAGCCCTGATCCTTGGGTTCTTCCTTCTGGCCCAGGCCAAGCTTGCCCAGCAGCTGATTCTTGACCTGGGCGGCCTTGTCGGCGTTGAGGTAGTTGTTCTTCATGCAGTAGGTGAGGACACCGGCGGCATTGCTGGCCGTGCCGGAGCTCAGATTGCCCAGGCCCAGGGCCGACAGTGCCGAAGAGCCTCCGGAGCCGCCGAGCATGCCGCCCAGACCAGAAGCGCTGGAGCTGCTCTCGGCCGCGCCGCCGCCCAGCTGACCGCGCAAGGCGTCGCCGAGGCCGCTGGCATGGGCGCTGAAGGCACCCGCGGCCACTGTGGCGCAAAGCAGGCTGGAGAGAGCAAATTTCTTCATGACTTCATCCTTTTCATGGCGAGGGCCCAGGCAGGAGGCCCTGGTTCAAAGCGAGCTGCACGTTAGCACGCGGCAGGCCCGGCAACTGTTGAAGATTGCAAATCAACGTGCCGGAGCCACGGTGGCCGGTGCCACGTTGGCCGGGGCGGCTGGCGTGACCGATGCGGCGGGCTGTGCGGGTGCTGCAGGCGCGCCGCTGGCAGGCTGCGCTGCCGGCGGCTGGATGACGGTGCGCACATTGCGCTGGCCCTGCGGCGGCTTGGGGAAGCCCGTCAGCGCAGCATCAAACAGAATGCCGAAGATGGCCGGGTCGTCGGTCCACACATCCTGGCGCTGGGCCGAGGTTTCGTAGACGATCTGCTGGGTCTTGATATCGCGCATGACGATGCTCACGGCGCGGTAGTACTCCAGCGGCGGCTCGTTGAACATCATGCCGCCGCCAAAGCCCCAGCCGAAGCCGCGGCCGTAGCTCATGCCCCAGCCCCAGCGCGGGCCCCAGTAGGGGTCGTAATAGGGCCAGCTGGCCCAGTCGCGCGCATAGCGTGCCATGGCGCTGATCTGCACCACCAGGCTGGCGTGCGAGTCATCGCGTGTCAGGCCGACGCGGGCCAGCGCATGCTGGGCCTGGGCTTCCACGGCCGCGAAGTTCACCTGGCCCTGCTGCGAGGGCAGGGTCTCCAGCCGGTAGGTGGCCGGCACGGGGATGGTGTTCAGTGCGGAAAAGCTCTGCACCGTGCTGTTGACCTCACGCACCGTGCTGCAGCCGGCCAGCAGGGCCGTCGCAGTCAGGGCCGCAAGGCCGATCCAGCGTAAGGAGGTTTTGCGCAGGTTCATGATGATTTCTCTGAAAACGACAAAGGCCCATGGGATGGGCCTTTGATTGGACAGCAGGGTCCGGTTTTAGTTCAAAAGTCCGCTCAGGACAGTTGTACCACTTGTACTCCGCCGGGCAGGGCGGCCATGGTTGGCAGCTCTTCATGGTCAAAGGCCATGTCGCCGTTGGGATCGGCAATGCCCGTGGCCTTGGCGTTCCTGAAGTCATGCAGCTGGGGGTCCATCATGTGCGTGGTGACAATGTTGCCCATGGCGCGGAACATGCTCTCGATGCGGCCGGGGAACTTCTTGTCCCACTCGCGCAGCATATTGCCCACGGCCACGCGCTGCAGGCCGTCCTGGCTGCCGCAGAGGTTGCAGGGGATGATGGGGAAGTTCTGGTACTGGGCCCAGCGCGTCGTGTCCTTCTCGGGCACATAGCACAGGGGGCGGATCACCACATGCTTGCCGTCGTCGCTGACCAGCTTGGGCGGCATGCCCTTCATGCGGCCGCCGTAGAACATGTTGAGCATCATGGTCTGCACGATGTCGTCGCGGTGATGGCCCAGGGCCACCTTGGTGCAGCCCAACTGGTCGGCCACCTTGTACAGGATGGCGCGGCGCAGGCGCGAGCACAGGCCGCAGGTGGTCTTGCCTTCGGGCACGACGCGCTTGACGACGCTGTAGGTGTCCTGGTTCTCGATGTGGTAGTCCACACCGATGCTCTGGAAGTACTCGGGCAGCACATGCTCGGGGAAGCCGGGCTGCTTCTGGTCCAGGTTCACGGCCACGATGTCGAACTTCACGGGCGCGCGCTTTTGCAGCTTGCGCAGGATGTCGAGCAGGGTGTAGCTGTCCTTGCCGCCGGACATGCAGACCATGACCTTGTCGCCTTCCTCGATCATGTTGTAGTCGAGGATGGCCTTGCCCACTTCGCGGCACAGGCGCTTCTCGAGCTTGATCTGTTCGCGCTCGATCTTGATCTTGCCGGGCTTGGCGGCTTCTTCGCCGTTGGCGTTCTCTGCGGCCGCAGCATCGGCGGCTTCTGCCTCTTTGGCAATCCAGGGGTTGTCGTTTACTGCATTCATGGGGTTCACCATTGTCCGGTTTCGATGCGAATGGCTACTTCGCAGTCGTCAAAAATTTCCAGCTTCGCAATTTTCACACGCACGCCGCGCACGCCGGGCAGCTGCAGCAGGCGCTGGGCCAGCTTGCCGATCAGGCTCTCGAGCAGGTTCACATGCTCGGAGGTGCATTCGTCGATGATGATCTGGCGCACCTTGCGGTAGTCCAGCACATGGAGGATGTCGTCATCGCGCGGAGCCAGGGGCTGGGGGCCGAGATTGAGTTCGGCGTCGACCTGGATCGGCTGAGGCTCTTGTTTCTCATGCGCAAGAATCCCGAGGCTGGCGTCGAAGCGCAGCCCGGTGAGCGTGAGAATCTGTTGTCCGGAAGTGGAAGTCATGGAAAAGGGTGCGGCCTCGACGGGCTCACATCATCGAAAAATCGCGCTCGAAGCGCTGTAAATGTTGGCCGCCATCGACCAGCATGGTGGTGCCCGTCATGGATCGGTTTTCCAGTGCAAAGCACACGGCGGCGGCAATGTCCTCGGACGAGGAGGAGCGTCCCAGCGGGCTCATGGCGTGCAGGGTCTCGAACTTTTCCTGGCTCAGCATATGGCTGGTCAGCGTCAGGCCCGGCGCCACGCCCACCACGCGCACGCTTGGCGCCAGCGCCAGGGCCAGCATGGTGTTGGCGGCTTCCAGAGCCGCCTTGGAGAGGGTGTAGCTCAGGAAATCGGGGTTCTGGTTCCAGAGCTTCTGGTCCAGCACATTGACCACGGCGCCCTGGGCCGACTCTTCGCCCGCCGCCGCACGCTCCTGCACATGGGCGTGCAGAGCCTGGGACAGCAATATGGGCGCACCCGTGTTGCTGCGCATATGCGCTTCCAGCGCCACATAGCTGAAGCTCTGGGCATCGTCATGCTCGAACAGCGAGGCGTTATTGACCACGGCGTCGATGCGGCCAAAGCGCTCCACCACACGCGGCACCAGTGAGCGCACCGATTCCTCGTCAAAGAAGTCCGCGTCAAAAGCCGCGCTGTCGCCCGACAACTGCGCGCAGGAAGCCACGGTCTGCATGGCTTGCTCGCTGGAGTCGCGATAGTGCACAGCCACTTGCCAGCCCGCGCGGGCCAGGGCCAGGGCCATGTCACGTCCAAGGCGACGGGCGGAACCGGTCACCAATACTGTGCGTGGTCGGGCGGGTGAGGACATTCGTGGAAAATGCGGGTTGTGACGACAGAACCCTCAAGTTTAACGAGCGCCTTGCAATCCCGCATTGCCAAGGAGATTGCCGCCGTGGGCGGCTGGCTGCCTTTCGACCGTTTCATGGAGCTGGCGCTCTATGCGCCGGGCCTGGGCTATTA
This sequence comes from Comamonas sp. E6, assembly GCF_001010305.1. Lineage (NCBI taxonomy): Bacteria > Pseudomonadati > Pseudomonadota > Betaproteobacteria > Burkholderiales > Comamonadaceae > Comamonas > Comamonas sp. E6. The sequence continues at coordinate 78,014 of NZ_BBXH01000022.1, read as the reverse complement.
CGCCAATGAAACGGCCAAGTTCGGTGCCATGCCGGAGTCGGGCAGCGACTTTGTGACGGCGCCGGAGATTTCACCTATTTTTGGCCAGTTGGTGGCGTCCCAGTTACGGGAAGCGCTACAAAAAACGAATACCCGCGAGATCTGGGAGTTCGGCGCGGGAACCGGCGCGCTGGCGCTGCAGATCCTCGACGAGCTGGCGGCTCAGGGTGCGTTGCCCGAGCGCTACACCATCGTCGATCTCTCGGGAACGCTGCGCGCGCGCCAGAAGCTGGCGCTGGCCAAATACGAACATCTGGTGCGCTGGGTGGATGCGCTGCCGGACGCCATGGAGGGCGTGATCGTCGGCAACGAGGTGCTGGATGCCATGCCGGTGCAGCTGCTGCAGCGCACCGCAGGCCAATGGCATGAGCGCGGCGTGGTGTTCGGCGCAGGCGGCGATGAGGCGGCTTTTGCCTGGGAAGACCGTCCCACCGAACTGCGCCCGCCTGTGGATATCGGTGGCCCGCATGATTTTCTGACCGAAATCCACCGCCAGGGCGAGGCATTTATCCACACCCTGGGCGAGCGTCTGGTTCGCGGTGCCGCCTTCTTCATCGATTACGGCTTTGGCGAGAGCGAGTACTACCACGAGCAGCGCCATATGGGGACCCTGGTCTGCCACTACCAGCATCAGGTGGACAACGACCCTCTGGTGCTGGTCGGCCTCAAGGACATCACGGCCCACGTCAATTTCACGGGCACCGCCGTGGCGGCCCAGGATGCGGGCTTCGACGTGCTGGGCTATACCAATCAGGCGCACTTTCTCATCAACTGCGGACTTGCGCCCAAGCTCGATGCGGTCGGCATCAAGGCCCGCTCCATGGCCTCCAAGCTGGTCATGGAGCACGAGATGGGCGAGCTGTTCAAGGTTGTTGCCCTGTCCAAGGGCGTGGAGCCCTGGATGCCGCTGGGCTTTGTGCAGGGCGACCGCACGCACCGGCTATAGCGTCTGCGTGCCCGCCGAGCTCACTGCTTTTCGAGCTTGGCGGCCTGGATGATGCTGCCCCAGTGCTTGTACTCGGTGCGCGTGAAGTCGCGGAACGCGCTTGAGCCGAGCAGACGAGGTTCGCCGCCCAGGGCCGCGACCCTGGCCTTGAACTCGGGGCTGCTGGCCACCTTGAGCGTGGCGGCTTCAAGTCGCTGGACCACGGCGCGTGGTGTCCCCTTGGGGGCCAGCACGCCGTTCCAGGTGGCGGTGACAAAGGACGGAAAGCCGCTTTCCTTCATGGTCGGAACCTGGGGCAGCTGCGGCAGGCGCTCGGCCGAGGTCACGGCCAGCGCCTTGAGCTTGCCGCCCTGGATGAAGGGCAGTGCCGGCGTGATGTTCTCGAAGATGAAATCGATCTGGCCGCCGATCAGATCGGTCAGTGCCGGAGCGCTGCCCTTGTAAGGCGCGTGAACCAGGTCCAGTTTGGCGGCGCTCTTGAGCAGCTCACCCGACAGATGCACGGTGGAGCCCATGCCCGGCGAGCCATAGCTCATGCCGGTGCGGCGCTCGCGCGCGTAGCTCACCAGCTCGGCCACCGATTTGACCGGTGTTTTCGATTCGTTGACCACCAGCACGTTGGGAATCGAGGTCACCAGAGCTACGTACTCGAAGTCGTCCAGGCTTTTCTCGCTGAGATTGCGGTACAGGCTGGGATTGATGGCCTGCGTGCCTGCCGTGCCGAACAGCAGCGTGTAGCCGTCATTGGCGGCAGCCGCGACGCGGCTGGCACCGATGGCGCCGTTGGCTCCGGGGACGTTCTCCACCACGACCGGCTGGCCCAGGGCCTCGGCCAGACCCTGGCCGACCAGGCGCGCCACGACATCGGTATTGCCGCCGGGCGAGAAAGGCACGACCAGCTTGAGCGGGCGATTGGGGAAGCTGTCGGCAGCCGCTGGCAGGGCCAGGCTGGCGCCCAGCAGCGCTGCGGTCAGAAGAAACTGTTTGCGTGAAAAGGTCTGGGGCACGGTATGTCTCGTTGTTTGTTGTTGGCGGGCCGTGACGGCAGACGCATGGGCCCGGGCCCTGCATGGCGCAGGGCTTGGACATCATGGGCAGAGGGGGGAATTGAGGTCAATCAATCTTTGGGAAGCATGTCATGCATAAACGGAATGGCTGCCTGACAGCATGGGCGCGCAGGCCGTCAGGACAGTGCGCCCCTATACTTGCGGTCTCATGATTCGCTGGTTGATCGTCATTTTTCTGGCCCTGTTGCTCGTCAACGGGCTGCACGGCTGGCTGCAGCGCATAGGGCTGGGGCGTCTGCCCGGCGACTTCCGCTTTCGGCTGTTCGGCAAGGAGTTCTTCCTGCCGGTGGCCAGCACCGTGCTGCTCAGCGTGGTGGCGGCGCTGATTGCCCGCTTTGTGAAGCTCTGAGATCGTAAACACGTTCTGAGTCGGGCCGACTTGAATCTGCAGGCTTTGGCTGCACATACGGGCCTGAGCCCGATCAGTGCCTGCTGGCACCAGCACCGTCAGGCATTGCCAAAGAAAGTACGACTTACGCAAAGCGGGTTCAGGCAAGGCGACTGTCCCAGGAGGCAGGCCGTTGTCGCATTCTTTTTTGCGTAAATCCTAGAAAGGTTGCCCCTGTGTCCGAATCCCTGCACTACGTCTGCCCTCACTGCCACACCACCAATCGCATCGCCAAAGAGCAGCTGAGCAATCAGCCTGACTGCGGCAGCTGCCACCAGCCGCTGGTGACGGGCGAGCCCGTGGCCCTGGACAACGACAGCTTTGCCCGGCACACCGGCCGCAGCCAGTTGCCCGTGGTCGTGGATTTCTGGGCCCCCTGGTGCGGCCCCTGCCGCATGATGGCGCCGGCCTTTGCCCAAGCGGCCCAGCAACTGGCGGGGCAGGCGCAACTGGTCAAGCTCGATACCGAGGCTTATCCACAGGCTGCAGCACCGCTGGGCATTCGCAGCATTCCGACCATGGTGGTCTTCAAGGAAGGCAAGGAACTGGCACGCATCTCCGGGGCACTGCCTGCCTCGGAGATCGTGCGCTGGGTGCGCTCTGTGATCTGAGCGGCGGCTTCGCGCGAGCCGGCCCGCTCACCCGGCCCCGGTTCGGGGCCGGTTAGCCTGGCTCAGGCGGCGATGTCCAGCACCACGCGGCCTTCGATCTTGCCTTCGTGCATGCGGGCAAAGATGTCGTTGATGTTTTCCAGCTTGTCGGTGGATACGGTGGCCTTGACCTTGCCCTGAGCAGCAAAGTCCAGCGACTCCTGCAGGTCCAGGCGCGTGCCGACGATGGAGCCGCGCACCGTGATGCCCTTGAGCACCATGGAGAAAATCGGCAGCGGAAAATCGCCAGGTGGCAGGCCGTTGAGCGAAATCGTGCCGCCGCGACGCACCATGCCCAGAGCCTGCTCGAAAGCCTTGGGCGACACGGCCGTGACCAGCACGCCGTGGGCGCCCTCGATCTCTCTTTGCAGATAGGCCGCCGGGTCGGTGTTCATGGCGTTGACGGTGACGGTGGCGCCCAGCTGGCGTGCCAGCGCGAGCTTGCTGTCGTCGATGTCGACCGCCGCGACATTGAAGCCCATGGCCTTGGCATATTGCACAGCCATATGGCCCAGGCCGCCGATGCCGGAAATCACCACCCAGTCGCCGGGCTTGGCATCGGTGACTTTCAGGCCCTTGTACACCGTGACTCCGGCGCAGAGCACGGGGGCGACGTCGATAAAGCTCACGTTGGATGGCAGGTGGCCCACATAGTTGGGGTCGGCCAGTGCGTAATCGGCAAAGCCGCCGTTGACCGAATAGCCGGTATTGGTCTGAGATTCGCACAAGGTTTCCCAGCCGCCTATGCAGTGGCGGCAGAAGCCGCAGGCGCTGTGCAGCCAGGGCACGCCCACGCGATCGCCTTCCTTGACATGCTTGACGTTCTTGCCCACCGCAGCCACGTAGCCCACGCCCTCGTGGCCGGGAATGAAGGGCGGATGAGGCTTGACAGGCCAGTCGCCTTCGGCCGCATGCAGATCGGTGTGGCAGACGCCGGAAGCAGCGATCTTGACCAGGATCTGATCGTCTGTCGGTCGGGGCACCGGCATTTCTTCGATCGTGAGCGGCTTCCCGAAGGAACGCACCACGGCGGCTTTCATGGTCTGGGGTAAGGACATCAGAGCACCTCCTTGAAGCAAGAGGGCAAGGCCGTGGCCTGTGGGCCGGACACTTGCCCGTCAAAGAACCATACCGGTATGGAATGGGTGTTGCAGCGGGCTTCGTGACCCGCTGCATGGCCCGGGCGGAGCGAACCGCCGCAGCCGTCTCGTACTGTGCAATGGCTGCAGCATAGCTTCTTTGACTTAACTCAAGCCGCGCCCATCCCTGCCTTCTGGGCCTTGGCGCGCGGACGGCTAGGCGCCGTCTTCCAGATAGGCGGCAATCGCCTGCTCGCGCGCCTTGCTCACTGCGTCGCCGATGGCCTTGCCCTTGAGGCCGCGCTGCGCTGCGGTCTGGGCGACCGGGCCGGTTTCCACGGCAAGCGCCGCTTTCAGGGCATTGCCCAGGCGCTGGCGCTGCGGATAGGCCGCATCTTCAAAGCCCAGACGTCCGCGCGCGTCGCATTCGCAGGCCAGCAGGGCTTCCTCGAAGCGCTGGGGCTTGCGTATGGCATCGCAGCGCTCGAGCAGGCGCAGCAGGGCGGCGGCATTGAGTTCGTGGCTGCGGTGGATGTTGCCATGCTCGCGCGCCACGACCTCGGCCAGCTCCTTGCAGTCGTTGGGCACGCGCCAGCGCTCGCAGACCTGCAGCAGCAGGCGGGCGCTGCGCTGCTCATGGCCGATATGGCGGGGCAGCACATCGGCTGGAGTGGTGCCTTTGCCGAAGTCATGGCACAGGCAGGCAAAGCGCACGGACAGCGGTGCCTGCAAGCGGGCCGACATGTCCAGCACCATCATGGCATGCACGCCGCAATCGATCTCGGGGTGGTATTCGGCGCGCTGGGGCACGCCCCAGAGCTTGTCGAGTTCGGGCAGCAGCCGGACCAGCGCTCCGCATTCGCGCAGGATCTCGAACATGCGCGAGGGCCGGGCCTCCATCAGGCCGCGGCTGATTTCCTGCCACACGCGCTCGGGCACCAGGGCATCGACCTCTCCGGCCGCCACCATCTCGCGCATGAGTTCCATGGTCTCGGGCGCGACGGAAAAATCGGTGAAGCGCGCCGCAAAGCGGGCCAGACGCAGAATGCGTACCGGGTCTTCGCGGAAGGCATCGGTCACATGGCGCAGCACGCGATCCTTGAGATCCTGCTGGCCGTGGTAGGGGTCCACCAGGTCTTCGAGGTTGTCGTTGCCTGTCCAGTCTGCGGGAGCAGCGATGGAGTTGATGGTGAGATCGCGCCGCGCCAGGTCTTCTTCCAGCGTCACATCGGCGGCGGTGTGGACCACAAAGCCGCGATAGCCCATGCCGTTCTTGCGCTCGGTGCGTGCCAGCGCATATTCCTCATGGGTCCGGGGGTGCAGAAACACCGGAAAGTCGCGCCCCACGGGTACGAAGCCGCGCGCGCTCATCTGCTCCGGCGTGGCGCCAACCACCACCCAGTCCGTATCGTTGACGGGCAGGCCCAGCAATGCATCGCGCACCGCACCGCCTACCTTGAAAACCTTGAATTCACTCATGCTGCAATGGTAGTGGCTGCGAGCGGGCCTGCAGATACCGCAATCGCGGGAGCCAGGCCTCAGCGCTGCTGGCGATAGGGCTCTTCAAACTGCAGAAAGTCCTGCTCGGCCAGCGCGGCCTGAATCCATTCCTGGGTGGCTGGCAACTGGGTGACGCGCTGCACATAGGCGCGCACAGGGGCCGAGGTCGGCAGGCCGTAGCTGTTGATGCGCATGCACACCGGCGCAAAAAAGGCATCGGCAATGCTGAACTGGTCGAACAGCATGGGGCCGCTGGCTGCGCTCAGCAGCGGGGTCCAGAGTTCTTCGAGTTGCTGGACATCGCTGCGCAGATCGGCATGCTCGGCCCAGAGCCGGGCTCCGGTTTCCTGCAACTGGGCTTCGATGTTCATGGGGCAGAAGCTGCGCAGCGCGCCGAAGCCGCTGTGCATCTGCGCCACCAGGCTGCGCGCGCGGGCGCGCTGGGCTACGGTCTGCGGCCACAGATGCTTGTCGGGAAAACGCTCGGCCAGGTATTCGCAGATGGCCAGGCTGTCCCAGATGATCAGTCCCTCGTCGACCAGCAGCGGCACCTTGCCGGTTGGTGCGAGTGCCAGCGCCTGCAGCTTGAAGCTGGAGTCGGGCGCAAAGCTGTCAAAGCGCAGTGTGAGCTCTTCGAAGCTGATGCCGCTTTGGCGCATCAGCACCCAGGGGCGCATGGACCAGGACGAGTAATTCTTGTTGCCGATATAGAGCTTCATGGCGGACTCCTGTGTGGTTTGTCGAGCAGCTTATCAAGCTTGGGTCTGACGGTCTGTGTGTTTTGATTCCACAGTCATGTCTCGGCGGCGCGGCGGATGATGTAATTGCAGCACTATGGCAAATACTTCGACTTCTTCTGCAAGCCCGGCCGCTCAGGTGGCCGGGGCCGGTCACCACAAGGGCGCGCTGGTGCTGTTCTCGGGCGGCCAGGACTCGACCACCTGCCTGGCCCAGGCCCTGGCCATGTTCGAGCGCGTGGAGACGCTGGGCTTTGACTACGGCCAGCGCCACAGCGTGGAGATGCAGGTGCGCGCCGGTGTGCGCGAGCAGCTGGCTGAGCGTTTTCCCCTGTGGGCGCCTCGTCTGGGCGAGGACCATGTGCTGTCGCTCGACGTGCTCAAGCAGATTGGCGGCTCGTCCCTGACCGAGGATGTGGCTTTTGCCATGCAGGCCGACGGCCTGCCCAACACCTTTGTGCCGGGCCGCAACCTGCTGTTTCTGACGCTGGCCGGCGCGCTGGCCTATCGCCGCGGGCTGACGGTGATCGTCACCGGCGTCTGCGAGACCGATTACTCGGGCTACCCCGATTGCCGCGACGACACCATGAAGGCCCAGCAACTGGCGCTGAACCTGGGCCTGGAGCGCCGGCTGCGCATCGATACGCCGCTGATGTGGCTCGACAAGGCCCAGACCTGGCAGCTGGCCCATGATCTGGGCGGCAGCGATCTGGTGGAGCTGATCCGCACCGAGACCCATACCTGCTATCAGGGCACGCGCGATGCGCTGCACGAGTGGGGCTATGGCTGTGGCAGCTGCCCGGCCTGCGAGCTGCGTGCATCGGGCTGGCGCAACTGGCGCGCCAGCCAGTCCGCAGCTTGAAATTGATAGCTTCTTGCGCTTGATAAAAAAGGACTTCAGGCTGATATAGAGCTGAAGTCCTTTGATTTAAAGCGGTAGATGCTCCTTAATAAGGAGCATTTTTTCGATCGGCCCGATTCAGGCGCTGGGCCGCGTGGCGATCTGCCCGGCCTGAATCTGCGCCGTCATCTGGCTGAGCCAGGCCTGGCTCTCGGGGCGCTCGAACAGAAAGTCCCAGATGGCATCGTGCTGGCGCGGTGTCAGGCCAAGCGCGCCATGGCGGCGCATATGTGCTTGCAGCCGCAGCACCTCGGGGTGCGTGAGCGGCAGCTGCATCACGGTCAGTGGCGGGCGCTGGCGGTAGCGGCGCTGGGGAATGTTCTTGCGGGGACGACTCATGGCAAAGCGATTCAAAGGTTAGACGGGCCAGACTACGCCGTTGTCGTTGAGGATGGCGTCCAGCGGCTGGTCATGGGCCTCGGGCTGGAAGTCATCGACATAGCCATTGGTGTAGCCCAGACCCACGGTGAAGGGGCGTGGGCTCAGCTCGGCCAGCGTGCGGTCATAGAAACCGCCACCATAGCCGAGGCGGTAGCCGCCGGCCGCATAGCCTACGCAGGGGACAAACAGCAGCGTAGGCACCAGCAGTTCGGTATCCTTGGGCTTGGGAATGCCATAGGCGTCCTCCTCCATCGGGCAACCGGGGTACCAGGCGTGAAAACTCAGCGTCTTGCGCTGTTTGTCTATCACCGGCAGCCCGATCCTGCGCCTTTGTGGAGTACCCTGTAGCTCGCCATCTTCCTTCCAGCGATGCAGGGCTGGCAGCGGATCGAATTCACCCTTGATGGGCCAGTAGGCACCAATCACGGTATCGGGCCGCTCCATCAGCCAAAAGCGCATCACCTGCTGCAGCGCATCGGCGCGTTGCAGGCGATCTGGAAGGTTGAGGCGCAGTTCAATCAACTTGCGGCGTAACGCTGCTTTGTCCATCGGATAATTTCCTCCATGCACTGGCTGAAGATTTTGACACCGCTTTGTGCGGCTTCCCTGTTGACTGTAGCTGCTCCGTTTGCGCAGGCACAAAACCCGGGCGACGCCGTGTTGCTGGATATGCAAAAAGCATTCCGCAGCCGCAATCAGACGGCGCTTACCCAGCTCCTGCCACAGGCTGCCGGTCACCCCCTCGAACCTTGGGCCGCTTACTGGGAACTCAAGAACCGCCTGGAAACCGCGTCGCCCGATGAAATCCAGGGCTTTCTGAACCGCTATGCCGGCACCTACCACGAAGACCGCTTGCGCAACGACTGGCTGCTGCTGCTGGGCAAGCAGCGTGACTGGAGTACCTTCGGCCAGGTCTATCCCAAGTTCCGCATGCGCGACGACAAGTCCGTCACCTGCTACGCCCTGCTGGCCGACGCCTTGCAAGGCCGGGGCGCGCCCAATGTGGGCCAGCAGGTGCGCGATCTGTGGATGGCGCAAAAAGATGCCGATGACGGCTGCACCACGGCCGCCGGCCAGCTGTATGCGAACAAACTGATCACCGACGCCGATGTCTGGCGCCGTGCCCGTGTGGCCACCGAAAACAATCGCCAGAAGGCGGCCCGTGATGCGGTGGCCATCGTCGCCCCCGAGGCCGCCGACCAGGTGGCGCAGGTGTTTGCCTCGCCCGCCAAATACCTGGCAGGCCAGAGCAAGGCGCGCGGCCGCGAGCGCAAGGAACTGGCCCTGCTGGCCCTGATCCGCATGGCGGCCAGCGATCCCGATGCGGCTGCCACCCAGATCGACGGCGGCTGGGGTGCCCAGCTCAACGGCGAGGAGCGCAACTGGGCCTGGGCCGTGGCCGGCAAGCAGGCCGCCTTCAAGCTCTCGCCCGATGCCAATAGCTACTTTGGCAAGGTGCGCCGCAACGAGGATCTGAGCGACGATCTGCTGGGCTGGAAGGCCCGCGCCGCCTTGCGCGCCGGCGACTGGAAGGCCGTGCGTCGTGCCATCGACGCCATGGGGCCGGAGCGCACCGACCCGACCTGGGCCTACTGGAAGGCCAAGGCCATGCTGGCGGGCCGCCCCAATGCCGAGGAAAAGGCCGAAGCCCGCCAACTGCTGGAGGACACGGCCGGCAGCAGCAGCTTCTACGAGCAGCTGGCGCTGGAGGAAATCGGCCAGCGCATCACCGTGCCGCCCGCGCCCGCGCCGTTGACGGCGCAGGAAAAGGCGGCGGCGCGCAGCAACCCCGGCCTGAGCCGCAGCCTGTATGCGATTGGCATGGGGCTGCGCAGCGAAGGCGTGCGCGAGTGGAACTACTCCACCAATCTGCACCAGCCGGGAGGCATGGAAGATCGCGAACTGTATGCGGCCGCCGATCTGGCCTGCGAGCGCCAGGTCTGGGATCGCTGCATCAACACCAGCGAGCGCACCAAGACCTTTGCCGACTGGAAGCAGCGCTTTCCCATGCCCTATCACGACACGGTGCTGGCCAAGTCGCGCAATATCGGGCTGGACCCGGCCTATGTCTATGGCCTGATCCGCCAGGAGAGCCGCTTCATCATGGATGCACGCTCGGGTGTGGGCGCCTCGGGGTTGATGCAGGTGATGCCGGCCACGGCGCGCTGGACGGCCAGGAAGATCGGCATGACGGGCTTCACTCCCGACATGATCAACGACCGCGACACCAATATCACCATCGGCACCTCCTATCTGAAGCTGGCGCTGGATGACTTCGAAGGTTCGATGGCGCTGGCTGCCGCGGGTTACAACGCCGGCCCGGGCCGCCCGCGCAACTGGCGCAACGGACCCACGCTGGATGCCGCCATCTGGGCCGAAAACGTGCCCTTCAGCGAGACCCGCGACTATGTGAAGAAGGTGCTCTCCAACACCACCAACTATGCGGCGCTGATCACCGGCCAGCCTCAGTCGCTCAAAAGCCGACTGGGCACCGTAGGCCCGCGCCCGGCCAATGATCCCGAGACCATGAAGGACTTGCCATAAGCGGGTGTTTCGATGAGCTGATGCTCATTTAATGATAGTGAAAAGCGCTCTGCCCGAAAGGTGTGGAGCGCTTTTTTATTGAACGCTTCAAGGGCTCGAACAAGACCCGCGCCGAGGCGCGCGTGAAATAGCATGCAAAGCCACTTGTAGGTGAATAACCTACAAACAGATGGCGAATGAGACTGGTTTGCGTTTACAAAAGTACATAATTGCAACCGTCAGAGCCCATAACGTCACATACAACCTCGGCTTTGTCTCCCTTTAGCTGCCAGCCAGCTGTCCAGAAGGCCCACCGGGCCGCCGCTTCCTACCCGTATCTGTGAACGACCTGCCCGAGGCAGGCCGAGGAGTCATCATGTCCAACGCAGCTCTCAGCCGTGCCCGCCACATTCGCTGGCAACCCCGTTTACTGGCCCTGGCCGCTGCCGCCGCATGCGCCGGCAATGCTTTTGCACAAGCCAGGGAGTCCACCATGGAGGAGGTGGTTGTCTCTGCCTCCGGCTTCGAGCAGGAGCTGAAAAATGCCCCAGCCTCCATCTCCGTCGTGACGCGCCAGGAACTTGAGACCAAGAACTTCCGCGATCTGGCCGAAGCCCTGCAGGGCGTGGAAGGCATTGATGTGATGGGCGGCACCGGCAAGACCGGCGGTCTCGACATCAGCATCCGTGGCATGCCCAGCGACTACACGCTGATCCTGATCGACGGGCGCCGCCAGAACGTGGCGGGCGACGTCACGCCCAACGGCTTCGGCGCCGCACTGACCAGCTTCATGCCGCCCATGTCGGCCATCGAGCGTATCGAGGTCATTCGCGGCCCCATGTCCACGCTCTATGGCTCGGACGCCATGGGCGGCGTGATCAACATCATCACGCGCAAGGTCAGCAAGGAGTGGGGCGGCGAAGTCAGCGTGGGCGCCGGCATTCCGCAAGACAGCGAATGGGGCAACCAGTACAGGAGCAGCTTCTACATCAACGGCCCCATCAAGCAGGATCTGCTGGGTCTGGCCGTGCGCGGCAGCACCTTCAACCGCGATGCCGCCGACTGGGTGCTGGCCCCAGGCGCCGCCCAGCCCGCACAGGCGCGCAACCCCGCGCCAGCTCAAAGCCGCCAGCACAGCCTGGGCGCCAAGCTGACGCTGACGCCCAGCCGCTATCACGACATCTGGCTGGACGTGGACCAGGCCCGCACCTGGTACAACAACGAGGATGGTCGTCTGGGCAGCCGTGATGCACTCAATCCTGTCGACAAGAATGGCGATCCAGCACTGCCCGGCTACCGCGACGCCCTGCGCTTCAACCGCGATCAGGTCAGCATCGGTCATACCGGCCGCCTGGGCTTCGGCACGCTGGAAAGCAGCCTGATGCATACCGAAACCGAGACCATTGGCCGCACCATTCCCAGCGCATCGGTGCCCAAGGGCGACCCACGCGGCGGCGCCGATCGCGAACTGAAGACCACCAATCTGGTGCTGGACAGCAAGCTGGTGGCGCCCGTGGGCGATGCCCATATGCTGACCGTGGGCGGCCAGTTCTGGGATGCCAAGCTCAAGGACGGGCTGCTGCCGCAAAGCCACAAGCAGACCATGTGGGCGCTGTTCGTGGAAGACGAATGGCGTCTGCGCGAGGGCCTGACCGCCACGCTGGGCGGCCGCTATGACCACCATGATGCCTTTGGCGGCCAGTTCAGCCCGCGAGCCTATCTGGTCTGGGATGCAACGACGAACTGGACCTTCAAGGGCGGCGTGAGCCAGGGCTTCAAGGCGCCGCGCCTGAATCAGCTGATCGACGGTGTCAGCGGCGTGACCGGCCAGGGCCAGACCATCAGCATCGGCAACCCCAATCTCAAGCCCGAGACCAGCACCAATGTGGAGCTGTCGGCCCTGTTCGACAACAAGGCGGGCTGGACCAGCGCGGCCACCTTCTTCCATAACGATGTCAAGGACAAGATCGCCTCGGGCGGCTCTTGTGATCCTAACAAGCCTGGCTCGGTCTACATCTCCAGCTGCGCATACAACCCCACGGCCGATTACTCCATCAATGTGGACAAGGCCAAGACCTGGGGTCTGGAGCTGAGCAGCCGCGCCCAGCTGGCCAAGGACTGGGCCGTCAAGGCCGGCTACACCTGGACCAATAGCGAGGTGATCGAGAGCGGCGTCAAGAACGGCCAGCTCGCCAACACCGCCAAGCACATTGCCAATGTGCAGCTGGACTGGACGCCAACCGGCCAGTGGCGCCTGTGGGCGCGCGGCGAGTACCGTGGCAAGAGCCCGCGCTTCAGCGGCTCCTACGACAATCTGAGCAAGGCCAACAGGGACGTGTATGACGCCGTGGGCGATATCAAGGGCTATGCGCTGTTCCATCTGGGCGGCAGCTATCAGGTCAACAAGAGCCTGAGCATCAACGCCAGCATCTTCAATCTGTTCGACAAGGACTTCCGCAAGTATCAGCAGGTGAGCGTCAACGGCACGCCGACCTGGGTGAACAGCTATTTCCAGGGCGGCCAGAGTGTGTCGGGCGTGACCCAGGCCGGTCGTACCTTCTGGATCACGGCGAACATGAAGTTCTGATGCTGAGCGCCTCACAAGCGGCATGAGCTTCTGAATCAGGAGCTGTCAGCGCAGTTCAATCATCGGTTTCAAACTGTTTTATGTCTGAAACCATTGATGAAAAAGCGCAGGCAGCTCCTGTTTTCATACTGCTGATTATTGCTTACACTTCTTTACAAATACTGGTTCTGCGCATGGCAGACCAGCACCGAATGAGGGGGAAGTCGCAATGTCAACAGCAAGAGGCCGCGTGCTCATCGCCACGCTGGGGCTGGTCTGGGCCGGTGCCCTGACGGCACAGCCCGTCTACAAATGGGTGGATGCGCAAGGGCAGACGCATTACGGCTCGCAGCTGCCGCCACAGCAGGCGGATGCATCGCAGGTAAAGGTCTCGCCCAACGGCAGCTCGGGGGCGGGCGCGGGGCGCTTTGGCGAAGGACCGGAGACACGCAATCCCGACGGCACCAGGAAGCTGCCCAAGGGCGCTCAGGAAATGGCCGACGGTCTGGCCCAGGGCCTGAGAAAGGTCGACGGCAAGGAAGTGGCGCTGAACTGCGCGCTGGCGGTGGACAACATCCGCAGCCAGATCGAGACCATGCTGGAAAACGGCCAGAAAAACCTCAGGGGCGGCTATATCACCCAGGCCCAGTACGACAGCTCGGCGGGCAACTTCGTGAAGCTGCGCTCCCAGGCCACGGTCAGCGACTGCAAGGCCGCCACGGGCCGCTCGCGCGATATGTACCAGTGCATGACCAGCATGCACAACCATCTGGTCGGCTGCGCCGAAAAGCACAGGCCCTGAGCTGCTCGGCCGGTTTCAGAAAACTTCTCAGGTCTCGGCCCACATGCGCAGCAGGTTGTGATAGTGGCCGGTCAGGCTGACGGTTTCCTCGGTTTCACCGAACTTTCCGCGCAGGCCCGTGATGGCCTGATCCATCTCGAACAGCATGGCCCGGCGTGCATCGTCGCGCACCATGCTCTGGGCCCAGAAGAAGGAGCAGATCCGCTCGCCGCGTGTCACTGGCTCGACCCGGTGCAGGCTGGTTGACGGGTAGAGAATGAGGTCGCCCGCAGGCAGCTTGACCTCGTGCGTGCCGTAGGTGTCGACCACGACCAGCTCGCCGCCCTCGTAGTCCTCGGGCTCGCAGAGAAACAGCGTGCAGGACACATCGGTGCGCAGCCACTGCTCGGAGCCCGCGACGCGGCGAGCCGCGCCGTCCACATGCAGGCCGTAGGTCTCGCTGTCGCTGTAGCGGTTGAACAGCGGCGGCATGGTGCGCGCGGGCAGGGCGGCGCTGAAGAACAGCGGGCTGGCGGCCAGCGCCTGCAAGATGATGCGGCCCTGCTCCTGGGCCACGGGCGAGTGCTCGGGCAGCTGCCGGTTGCGCTTGACCTGGGCGCCCTGGCTGCCCACGGTGGCGCGGCCGTCGACCCAGTCGGCGGCAGCTATGGCGGCACGCATGCTGGCGACCTGCTCGCGGCTCAGGACATTGGGGATGTGCAGCATCATGGTGAGAATCTTTTGAAATGGAGACGCCCCGCTTGGGCGAGGCTGCAGGTCGGAAAGTGGATCGCTGTCGCTGAAGACGGCGCGACCCAGGTAAGAGACATCAAGCAAGGGCCGCCCCGCAGCGAAGATGTCGTCCCCCTCCGGCGCTCAGCGCCAGAGAGGGGGAAGGCGCGTCAGCGCCTCAGGGGGAGAACTTCCAATCAGAACTTGAAGTTTGCCGTCAGACGGGCCGAGCGTGCAATGCCGGGGAAGTAGCGGTAGCCGCTCTTGTTGATGGCCGCCACATAGTCCTTGTCGAACAGATTGAAGACATTGAGCTGGATGTCCAGATTCTTGTTCACGCGGTAGCTGGCCATGGCGTCAAACACCCAGTAGGAGTCCGTGTGGCTGGGCGTGCCCACGGCACCGTCGGTGCCGCGCTTGAGGCCGCCCGCATAGCGCGCGCCGCCGCCAATCGTCAGGCCGAAGGGCAGCTGATAGGTGCTCCAGAGGCTGAAGGCATTCTTGGGCGTATAGGTCAGACCGTTGCTGGCGTCGGCTGCCACCAGGGCACCGGTGTCGACCTTGGTGTTCTGCACGGTGTAGCCCGCGCTCACGCCCCAGGCCTTGTTGATCTGGCCGATCACGCCCAGCTCCAGGCCCTGCACGATCTTCTTGCCGGTCTGGCCCACGGTGCCGTCGGAGTTGGTGACGATCTCGTTGGTCACTTCGGTGCGGAACAGCGCGCCGCTGAGCATCAGGTTCTTTTCCATCAGCTCCCATTTGCTGCCCAGCTCCAGCGTCTTGGCTTTCTGCGGGTCCATATTGGGGTTGGCGGCATTGTTCAGGGCGGCCGACAGCGCAAAGTTGCTGCCGCCCGGTGGCTGCTGCGAGAGAGCGTAGTTCATGTACACGCTGCCATTGGGCGCGGGCTTGTAGAGCAGGCCGGCCTTCCAGCTCAGCAAGGTGCCGGACTTGCTCAGGCCGTCCGAGGTGGTGGGCACCACGGTGCCAGCAGGGTTGCTGCCGCAGGGCTGGGTGGTCGAGGTGGCCGTGCAGACCGCCATGGCGTTGTACGAGGTCTTGTAGCGGTCCAGGCGCAGGCCCAGATTGGCCTGCCACTGGTCGTTGAACTTCAGCGTGTCGAAGGCATACAGCGCCACGGTGTCGGTCTTGCCCTTGCTGTCGGCGCCGTTGCGTACATAGGCAGGCAGCGTGACGCTGGCGTCGGGGTTGTACACGCTGACCCGGCTGGGTACCGAGCCCGAGGTGGCCAGGCCGTAATTGGTCTGTTCCTCGCGCGTCAGCTCCAGGCCCAGGCTCAGATCATGCTGCACGCTGCCGGTGGCAAGGCTGGTGCTCAGATTGGTCTGGTTGGTCAGGATGCGGTTGACCTGATCCTTGGTGTTGATGAGGCGCGCCATCGACCATGTGGATGGATCGGCGGGGTTGGGAGTCTGCAGCGAATTGCTGCCAAGCACGCCGCCCGCAGAATATCCCTGGCCCATGATGGCCGAGAGCAGATAGTCCTGCTTGGTCTCGCCCCAGCGCGTGGTGTTGCGCAG
Organism: Comamonas sp. E6; assembly: GCF_001010305.1. Lineage (NCBI taxonomy): Bacteria > Pseudomonadati > Pseudomonadota > Betaproteobacteria > Burkholderiales > Comamonadaceae > Comamonas > Comamonas sp. E6. Next base: position 62,183 of record NZ_BBXH01000022.1, on the reverse strand, counting down.
CTTGGTGGTGGACGAGAAGTCATGCTCTACCTTCAGCGTCGCCATATTGGCCGTCACATCGTCGTGGTCGGAGGCCGTGCCGTAGAAGTTCTTGCTGTTGACGCGTGCTGCAGAATCCAGAAAGGCGCGGCGGCCCGCATAGCCCGCAGCGTCGGGAGAGGTGTAGCCAGGCAGGCCGATGGTGGCAACGCCGCCGTCGGGCACATTGCTCTGCTTGATGTGCAACAGGTTCACGAACACGCGGGTGGGCGAGTTCAGGCCGAAGGCGAACGAGGGCGCAATGCCCCAGCGGTTGTTCTCGATGCCGTTGCGGCCCGCCACATTGGCGTCCTGCGCCATGGCGTTCAGGCGCACGGCCGTGCCGGTCTCGGTATTGATGACGCGGTTCAGGTCGATGCTGGCGCGTTTGTAGCTGGCCGAGCCCAGGCCCAGGGAGCCGCCGAAGCTGTTGTTCAGATTGGCCTGCTTGCTCACCAGATTGATGGCACCTGTGGGGGCGCTGCGGCCGTAGTCCGTGCCGGCCGGGCCCTTGGTGACTTCGACCTGGTCGATGTTGAACATATCGCGCGAGATCGAGCCTATGTCACGCACGCCGTCCACATAGATGCTGCTGGAGCTGTCGAAGCCGCGCATATAGACGGCGTCGCCGGTGCTGGTGTTGCCGTTCTCGCCCGCGTAGAAGGTGCCGGCGCCGGGCACATTGCGCAGTGCCTCGGTCAGCGTGGTGGCGCCTTGCTCCTGCAGCAGTTGCTCCTTGATGACGTTGACGGTCTGCGTGGTGTTGACCAGCGGCTGGGTGAACTTGGGCGAGGACAGCTGGCCGGGCGTGTAGCCGGTGTCGGCCTTGCCTTCCACCTTGACTTCCTTGAGCGTGGTTTCTGTGGACTGGGCCTGCGCTGGCAGTGCCAGCGTGGCGCCGGCCAGCACGGTGGCGCAGGCGACCAGGCCGGCGGAGGAAGGCAAGCGGCCCGCGGAATGCTTGCGGCTTTGGATATAGATGTTGGATTGAGCCATGTTGAAAGGACTGGAAGTGAAGACAGTTGGCTGGCTGGTACTGGCTGTCTGCACTTGTGATGCGAGCGCAGACGCGGGTGGCGTCCGGGCGAAGTCCTGGCTGGCTAAAGCGTACTCGGGTACGAATGCAGCGAATGATAATGATTCTTAATATAACTTTGCGAAAGTTTACGGAGAATCATGCTCGGCGTTGTTGCATAGCAACATGGTCGGGATAGGCGGGCGCTCGCTTCACTTCGAATATGAGAGCTACTACCGCCTTTTCTATCTGCATTTCAAGGTGCTAGAGCATTGAAATCATCGAGCAGCATGCGTTGGCTGCTTCTTTTTTAGAGTATTTACGGTCGCGTAGTCTGGGCGCTGTCCCTGGCCTGCAGCAGCAAATCATGCAACAAGGCCTGCTGGGCCGCAGGAAAGTCGCTGAGCAGCTCGGTGGCTATCTGCTCGCGCCGGCTTCTGAGCTGGTCGAACAACTGCTGTCCCCTGGTGCTGAGCTGCAGGCAGCGTACGCGCTTGTCGGCTTCGCTGGCAGAGCGCTCCAGCCAGCCCTTGTCCTGCAACTGGGCCAGGGTGCGCGCCATCTGGGCCTTGTCGGTGTGACTGTGCTCGACCAGTTCCTTTTGAGTGATGCCGGGGTGGCGACCGGTGTGCATGAGGATGCGGAATTCGTTGAAGGTCAGCCCCGGTTGCACCGCTTCAAGCGACTCAAGCAGGCGCGCGCGAAACAGGTGCAGCAGATCGTGCAGCACCTCGAACACTTCGGCAGCGATGGATGAACTCATGGTGGGAAAGGTTGTTTGTTGACTTAGTCAACTTATTGATGGATATTTAGTGGACTTTATCAACTTAATGAAAATCATGTCCAACACCGAGACAGTGTCCATCATGCAGCGTGTACGTCACGAATTTCGCTCCCGCCATGTGCAGTTGCTGGCGCGCGAGCAGCTCAGCCCCGGCTTTATCCGCCTGACCGTGGGCGGCCCCGAACTGGCAGGCTTTGTCAGCGCGGGCTTTGACGACCATACCAAGCTCATCCTGCCCCAGGCCGGGATGGACAGGCCCAATCTGCCGCAGATGGTCGACGGTCGCCCGCATATAGCCGGCGAGCGCCCCACCATGCGCGACTACACGCCGCTGAACTACGAAGCCGCCCGCAACACGCTGCAGCTGGAGTTCGCCGAGCATGGCTCGGGCCCCGCCGTGGAATGGGCACGCACAGCCCCCATTGGTCAGTGGCTGGGTCTGGCCGGCCCGCGCGGCAGCCTGGTCGTGCCCGCCGATCTGGACTGGCATGTGCTGCTGGGCGATGAAAGCGCCATGCCCGCGATGGAGCGCCGTCTGGCGGAGCTGCCGGCCGGCAGCCGCGCCATCGTGCGGGTGCAGATCGGCAATCAGGTCGATCAACGCCACTGGAGCAGCGCCGCAGCGCTGGACCTGCAGTGGGTGAGTTCGCTGGCCGATGCGGTGGATGCTCTGGAACTGCCCGAAGGCGAGGGCTTTGTCTGGGCTGCAGGCGAGAATCGTGCCATGGCCGATCTGCGCAAGCGCATCCTGGCCAAGCCCGGAGCCAATCCCAAGCGCATGCGGATTGCGTCCTACTGGAAGCAGGGCGAGGCCGCCCACCACGAGGAACTGAGCGCGAATGACTGAAGAGCCAAGTCCGCCTTCACGACTCACTGCAATACTGCGTCGCAAGCTGCACAAGCGCTACACACCCCTGGTGTTTGCCTTTTACATGGCGCTGATCATGGCGTTCTTCATGTGCTGCATCATCGTGGCTGCCAACGGCGGCCTGGGGGAGGGCTATGGATGGCGAGTGCTCAAGGCCTATGCGCTGGCCATGCCTTCGGCCTTTGCTTGCGTGGTGTTGGTGCGTCCGCTGGTCATGCGGCTGGTTGTCGCCACCGTGCAGCACTGAGCGCTCCTCACTGATTGAGCAGGATGGGAGTACCGGTTGCATCGCGCCGCAGCTCGGCCGCGCCGCTGGCAAGCAGACTCTCGATCAGGCTTTCCAGCCATTGCTGCGCGGTCTGCGCGCCAAAGTAGCTCTGGTGCAGGATGCCGAAATAGGGGGTGGCACAAACCCAGTCCTGCAGATCCTGCACCCTGATGCTTTGCCACTCCAGCAGCTTGTATTTGAGCAGTACCTTGGCGGCATAGCTGGCATGGCGTTCCGGAGACTGGACAAAGCCTGCCAGCCGCTTGCGGGCAATGCCCAGAGCCGCCTGCACATCGCCAAACAAGCCGCCGTGTCCGGGAATGACGAGGCGGGGCTTCAGCCGCTCGATCACGTCCAGTGTTGCGGCGACCTCGTCGAAGGCGGCAATGCCTTCGATCTCGGGGAAGACCACGCCAAAGCCGTTTTCCCATAGCGCATCGGCAGAGATCAGGATGCGGCTGTCAGGCTCGAACAGAATCACCGAATGGGGATCATGGCCGGGGGCTGCATGGATCTGCCAGTCGCGCCCCGACAGGCGTACCGCGCTGCCTGGCTGCAGCAGGCCCGTGATGGCAAAGCGTGGGCATTCCTGGCCCGTGGGGGCGTAGCTGAGGGCGGCGTCGTCCCAGCTGCGTACCTGCTCGGCTTGGCCTGGTGCGATAAAGGTCTGCACCTGTGGATAAGCCTGCTGTAGTGCAGCATTGCCTCCGCAATGGTCGCTGTGCAGATGGGTGTTGAGAATGCGCGCCAGCGGCTGACCTTCCAGCGTGCTTTCGATCAGCGCCAGTGTTTGTGCGGAGTGCGTGACATAGCCGGTGTCGATGACGGCAGCACCTTCGGCATCGCCGGCCTGCGCGGCAAAGACGATATTGTTGGCCGACAGCCAGCCGCGCTCCAGCACGGTCATGCCGGGCGGCAGTGGGACATGCATTGCCGGGGATGCATTCATCGGACTGGTCTCCTGTGCGGTGCTTTGTGTTTTGCACAAGCCTAGCAGACCGCTCATCACGCAGCTGTCGCGTGGGCGAGCTGCTCAGTGCGATTCGACCGAAGGCAGGATGTTGCGGCGAATCACCACGGGCTTGCCGCCAAAGCGCTGCTTGGACAGCCAGTGCGCCAGGGCCGAGTCGAGATGCGTGGCGTGGCCGGGAAACCAGTCCACCAGGGCCTTGGTCAGATCGCGGCAAAGGGCTACATTGCCTTCGGCGAGCTTGACGCGGACCTCTGCCACCGACTTGAGCACGGCCGCATGTTCGTCGATATGGCAGTCGCGTGGAGGGAAGCCGGTACTCAGCATCCATTGGTCCTCTTCGGAAAAGTGGTGCTGCAGATGGCTTTCCATGGCTTGCAGCAGACTGGGCAGCTCGCTGTCTTCGGCGGTTTGCAGCAGGGCAATCAGCTCGACGAATTCCTCGTGCAATTCGTCCATGGGCCCGTGGCCCATGAGCAGATGGTCTCCCCAGACCAGGGTGGCGGTGTGGCTCATGGCAATGTCTTCTTGTGAATGCTTCGGAGTGCGCGCAGCTTGTCTCTGAAGACCATTATGCAAGCCGTATCGGTGGGCAGGCATCCTCCAAAAGAGGGGGGGCGGTCTGCCGTGCGGGCAAAGAAAAAGCCCCTTGAACCGAAATTCAAGAGGCTTTGTCTGGTGCGCGATACATGGATCGAACATGTGACCCCTGCCGTGTGAAGGCAGTGCTCTACCGCTGAGCTAATCGCGCTTTAACTGGTGGGTGATACATGGATCGAACATGTGACCCCTGCCGTGTGAAGGCAGTGCTCTACCGCTGAGCTAATCACCCGAAGACCGCAATTCTAGCAGCAACTTTGGAAGTCTTCGGGAAAACTCGTAAATTTTCTGAAAAAACTCAGTTTGACCGCAGCTCGCGCCGCAGGATCTTGCCCACGTTGGTCTTGGGCAGCTCGTCGCGGAACTCGATATAGCGTGGCCGTTTGTAGCCCGTCAACTGCTCCTGGCAGTAGCGCATGACCCGGTCTTCCGTCAGCGAGGGGTCGCTGCGCACCACATAGACCTTGATCGATTCGCCCTGCTGATCGTCCTTGACGCCCACGGCTGCGCATTCGAGCACGCCGGGGCACATGGAGATGACGTTCTCCAGCTCGTTTGGATAGACGTTGAAGCCGCTGACCACCATCATGTCCTTTTTGCGGTCGATGATGCGGGTGTATCCCTCGTCGTCCAGCACACCGATATCGCCGGTGCGCATATAGCCGTCGGCCGTGAAGGCCTTGGCGGTCTCTGCAGGCTGGTTGTAGTAACTGTGCATGACGTTGGGGCCCTTGATGCAGAGCTCTCCCGCCTGGCCGTTTGGCAGGTCGTGGCCTTCATCGTCCTTGATGGCGATCGAGATGCCGGGCAGAGGCAGGCCTATGGTGCCGGTGAACTCCTTGTTGGTCACGGGATTGTTCGTGCCTATGGCGCAGGTCTCGCTCATGCCCCAGCCTTCGATCATGGCGCAGCCCGTGGTCTGCTGCCACTGACGCGCCGTGCCTTCGGACGCCGCCATGCCGCCGGCCTGGGAGATGAACAACTGCGAGAAATCGAGCTGGCGGAACTCCGGGTTGTTGAGCAGCGCATTGAACAAGGTGTTCACGGCTGGCAGCACATGGAAGGGCCGCTTCCTGAGCACCTTCACAAATTTCGGGATATCGCGCGGGTTGGGAATCAGACTCAGGCTGCCGCCCAGTCGCATGGCGAACAGGCTCACGGTGAGCGCGAAGATGTGATAGAGCGGCAAGGCCGCCACGATATGGGTTTCATTGGCCTTGACCCTGCCTTCCAGCGCTGGGGTGAACCAGGTATGGGCCTGCAGCGTGGCGGCGACGATATTGCGATGGGTCAGTACAGCCCCCTTGGACAGGCCTGTGGTGCCGCCCGTGTATTGCAGAAAGGCAATCGAGTCCAGCGTGGCCGTGCTGGGGATGAGCTTGCGTCCTGCGCCCTCGGTCAGCGCCTTGCTGAACTGGGTGACCTGGCGCTGCTGGCTGCCGGCGCCTGAATCCGAGCCAAGGGGCAGGTCAAAGGCCGGCACCATCTTGGCCAGATGGCGCACGGCAAAGGTGATCCAGCTGCCGTACAGGCCGCCGAGCAGATCGCCCATGCTGGTCAGGCAGATATGGCGGATATGGCTGCGCTCCAGCACCTGGGCCAGGGTGTGGGCAAAGTTCTCCAGGATGATGATGGCCGTGGCGCCCGAGTCCTTGAGCTGATGCTCGAGCTCGCGCGCGGTGTAGAGCGGGTTGACGTTGACGCAGGTAAAGCCTGCTCGCAGCACGCCGGCCATGCTGACGGCGAACTGCGGCACATTGGGCAGCATGATGGCCACGCGCGCTCCTGGCTCCAGACCCAGACTCTGCAGCCAGGCCCCCATCTGTGCGGATAGCCTGTCCAGCTCGGCATAGCTCATCCAGCGGTCCATGCAGACCGAAAACGGCCGCTCTGCATGCTGGCTGAAGGCTTCTTCGAGCAGGTGCACCAGCGAGCGGTACTGTTCGGGCTGCACATCGTGCGGCACATTGGGCGGATAGTTCTTGAACCAGGGAGCGGCAGCGTCCATAGAAGAGGTACCTTGCAGAAGCCGCTCGTCGTCCAGGGAAGAGGGCGGCGGGTTGAACAAAGAAGGCCAGCGTGCAAAACCTGCGCTGCGGCTGATTCTGCGGATGCGGTCTGTCAGGGTCTACGGGGGCTTGTCCTAGGCGTGGAGCGGCATGCTTGCTACGCTGGGTCCGAGAACGCAAACACGTTCTGAGGAGGAGCAGCTTTGAATACCTGGTTCTGGCGCTGTGTGGTGATGGGAAGCTGGCTGGCGCTGTTGCTCTGGTGCAGCTATTGGTGGCCGCGCTCAGTGGCTGTGGCATTGCTGGGCGCGGGGCTGATTGCGAGCGGAGCCGGGCTGCAGCTGGGCACGCAGATGCTGATGATGCGTGCGGTGCTGCGCGGTCGTGGATTGCCGCTGCCGCCTGCCATGGTCGCGTTGCGGGCCTGGTTTGCCGAGTGGCGCTGGGCCTGGCGGCTGTTCGGCTGGCAGATTCCTTTTGGCGAGCATGCAGAGCCCGATGGAGTGCCTGTGGATCGCGAGGGCAAGCAGGTGCAAGGGCAGGTGGGCGTGCTACTGGTGCATGGCTATTTCTGCAACCGTGGCGTGTGGACCGTGTGGCTGCGCAGGCTCAAGGCACGCGGTATTCCCTGCATGGCCGTGACGCTGGAGCCGGCTCATGGCAGTCCAGTCGATGCCATGGTGGACGATCTCGACAGATGCGTGAAAGCCATGGTCCAGCAAACCGGCCGTGCCCCTCTTCTGGTTGCGCACAGCATGGGCGGTCTGGTGGTGCGGGCCTGGCTCAATCGGCTCGATGCTGATGAGCGTGCGCGCCATGCGGCCCATGTGGTCACCGTGGCCACGCCGCATGGCGGAGCCTGGCTGGCGCGGTTTGCGCAGCGCCTGCCGGCCGTGGATATGCGCGAAGGCAGCGACTGGCTGCAGCGGCTGGGGCCGCCGCCCCAGGATGTGTCATTCAGCTGCTGGTGCAGCAGCAGCGACAACATCGTCTTCCCCCCCGACCTTGCGATCTTGCCGAATGCGCAGTGTCATCAGGTCGACGATGCAGCGCATATGCAGCTGCTGTTCGATCCTCGGGTCTGGCAGCACTGCCTGCAGTTGCAGACGCAATTGCAGAGCGGGCATCAGGCAGCCGAGGTGGGCGCCTCCGCAGCCGACGCCGGGGCACGGGCCTGCGGGTCCTGAATCAGGTGGATGTCGGTGGCGGAAACCAGAGCGATCTGCTGCTCGGCGCAGCGCTGCAGCAGGCCGAACAGCAGGTCGCTGCGCGTGCTGTAGACATTGCGCGAACTGGAGACATGGCCGAAGCTGGTGATGTTGACCACGCTGCCATTGATGGAGTCCACATACATTGAAGGAGCAGGGGTGCTCAGCACGGCCTCATGCTCGGCATAAAGGCCCAGCAGCACCTCGCGCAGCTTGACGATATCGGTGTTCAGCGGCACCGAGAACGCGATCGAGATGCGGCCCAGCGCGCCATCCATGGTCAGGTTCTGCACGGACTTGGTGATGAACTCCGAGTTGGGCACGATGACGGTGGATTTGTCATCGGTCTGAATCTCGGTGGCGCGCACGCTGATGCGGCGGATGTCGCCGACCTGATCGCCGATACGCACGCGGTCGCCCAGCTTCACGGGGCGCTCGGCCAGCAGAATCAGGCCCGAGACAAAGTTCTGCGTGATGGCCTGCAGACCGAAGCCGATGCCGACGGACAAGGCGCTGGCCAGCAGCGCCACTTTTTCAAAGCCTATGCCCAGGGCCGCCAGCGTCCACAGGCCGGACAGCAAAATGCCCATATAGCGGGCCACGGTGCTGATGGAGTTGCGTGCGCCTATATCCAGCTCGGTCTTGGGCAGATAGGTTTCCACCAGCCAGTGCTGCAGGGCGCCAAACACGGTCAGGCCTGCAACCAGCACCAGCAGGCCGCGCAAGATCGTCATGGGGCGCAGGAAGGAGTCGCCCACAGGCAGACCGTTGGTCAGCGTATCGGCCAGCACGATCAGGCTGCTGGAGTTGCCAAAGGGCGCGATCAGCGCCATCAGCCCCAGCAGCAACAGACAGACACGCGTGAGAGCCGACAACAGCACGCCGACCTGCTCCAGGCGCGAGGGCTTGAGCCCCGTGCCGGCAGCGAAGCCCTGGCCGATACGGCTCTCGCTGGAGCACAGCCAGGTAAAGAGGTCGTCGGCAAACTTCATCAGCAGCGAGGTGGCCAGAACCACCACAGTGATCCAGACCATTTGCGTGGCTGCGAATACCGAGAAGTTCAGATAACCGATCAGCGCTGCGATGAGCGCGGCCAGCACCGTCAGATGCCCGCCCAGCCAGGCCAGCATCAGCCAGCGACTGGTTGCCGCAGGCCGGTAATCGTCACCATGATGAGCGGCCTTCTCGCGCTCGGCCAGTTGCTGGCGCTTGCGTTGCTTGTTGATGACCATCAGCACCGACATGATGAGCAAGGCATAGACGAGCGCAATCAGTCCGTCCAGGGCCACGCTGCTGACGGCGCTGGTGCGTGCGGCAATGTCCACCGCGTTGAGCATCATGGAGAACCAGGTCAGACCGGCGGCTCCCCAGGCAAAGCGTGTGAGCGCAGGGGCGGCGATGTCGTCGATGTTGAGCAGTCGCCAGGTCGGACGCTTGGGCACCAGCAGGCAGGCGCTGACGGAGAGGAAGAAGGCGGCGACAAATGAGGATTGAATCCAAGCATCGGCCACGGTCTGCAGGCGCGGTGCAATCGCGTCTATGGAGCGCAGGCTCTCGATGAATATCAGACTGGCCAGGCCGGGCAGGGCCGTACCCACTACCAGCATCCAGACAGCCAGACCTGTGCGGCGCAGCCGTCCGTTGGGTGCGCGTTCGGAGGCCGCAAATTTGCGGCCTGCATAGCGCAGGCCGATGCGCAGCGGAAACATCACAAACAGCGCCAGGGCAATGCCGGTCAGCGTGGCCGACCAGCCATGTTCGGCAATGGCTGCCGCAAAGCTGGCCTGGCCCTGGCGTGTCAGGGCCGCAATGCGCTGCAGGTCGGTTGGCAGATGTTCGGCAAACTGCTTCCACAGCGAGGGCGACAGCGGCGATGCCACTTTGCGGGCGATCTGTGCGTTGAACTGCTGGGTGCGGATTTTCTCGATGCTGTCCGTGGTCTGTTTGGCCTCCATGGACAACAGCTTGCCGCGCTTGAGCGCGGAGTCCAGCTCGCTGTGCTGCTGCGCCAGATCCTTGCGTTGCAGGCTCAGTTCGGGGGATTCCTCGCTGCCTTCGGCCACCGGACCCAGCTGGGCAATGCGAGCGTCGATTTGCTTGAGCAGCGGCTCCAGCGCCGTGACGGCATTGTCGGCATCGCGCTTGGACTGCAGGGCTTTTTCGGACAGTGCCTGCAGCGTTTCGGATGTGTCGGCGTCATCGAGCGACTGGCGTACCTTGTCCAGGGTGTTCGATGCTTGTTGAATCTGGGCGATGGACGTGGTCTGGATATCGCCATTGGCAGGCAGCTCGGCCGCGACGGCCAGACCTATGCAAAGTTGGAGCGCTAAAAGCCAGCGCAGCAGTTGGTTGCAGCGGTAATGCATTGTGAAGAAGTGAGTGGGCGGCAGTTTGCCTCTGGCGCTCACTATAGGTGCAATGCTGCGGTCAGGGTTTCAGGGCGCAGCCAAGTCATACAGGGCTTGCAGCCTGGATATTCGGCGTCAATTGCTATTAAAAATGGAGCTTTAGGCGCTTTTGGGGAAAGGAGTAGGGCCGAATTTTCATCTAAAAATTCGGCGCGTGACCTCGCGCTTGCCAAGGCGCGTGCCGGTATACATCCGCTGACTAAATCAGCTGCTCGCCGGGCAGCAACTCCTTGGCGCCAATGGTGGGCAACTGACGCAGCTGCTCATACAGAGGTGCAAAGTCGGTATCGGCCAGGTTCAGCAGGTGGGGCATGTCGTCAATCACGAAATAGGTCTGCTGATAGGTGTCAATCTTGTAGAGCGTGCGCATGGTGCGCTCCAGCTGCAGCGGCAAACGGTGCGGCTGCGGGCTGTTGACGCTGTACTCCAGCTCGCCCACAGAGCTGAGAATGCCTGCGCCATAGGCGCGCACGCCGCCGCTCTCACGGATCAGACCGAATTCCACCGTGTACCAGTACAGGCGCGACAGCATCTCGCAGGCGCCGAGCTCGGCGGCCTTGAGGCCGCCCTGTCCGTAGGCCTGGATGAAATCGGCCATGACGGGGTTGAACAGCAGCGGCACATGGCCAAAGAGGTCGTGAAAGACGTCGGGCTCGACGATGTATTCGAACTCCTCGGGCTTGCGTATCCAGTCCGTGACCGGGAATTTGCGCTGGGCCAGCAGCGAGAAGAACGGTACCTCGGGAATCAGACCTGGAACGCCGACGATCTCCCAGCCCGTGGCCTTGAATAGTCGCTCGTTGATTTCCTCGAAGCGCGGAATGCGCTCCTTGGCGCCCAGCGACGGCAGGGCGTCGATGAAATGCTGGCTGGCGCGGCCCGGCAGCAGCGCGGATTGGCGCTCGTAGAGGCGGTGGTAGGTGTCATGCTCGGCCTCGGTATAGGCGGCATAGTCTTGCGTGCAGGTGTAGTCCGCATGGGCACGCGTGTAGTCGCCGCGTGGAGGGCGATCGGACTGGCCATAGACGACGGGGGCCGCGCCGATGCCGCCGGTCATGGCGGTGCTGTTCTGGATGCTGTTCATAAGGTACTCCCTGAGATGAGGGGTCGCGAAGGCTGCGGCCAGAGCTCGTGGCCGGGGCGCAGCAGGGAAAAGGAGAAGCGAGCCGAAAGCTGGCTCAGTGCATCTGTATCTGGGCGCGCTTGACGAGCTGTCCGTAGCGCGCATGCTCGGCCTGCACCAGGCGGGCAAAGTCCTGCAGACGCAGGTCGTCGCGCACCACGCCCATGGCGTCGAAGTACTGCTGTATATCGGGCCTTTGCAGCGTCTGGGCAAAAGTCTCCGACCAGCGCTTGGCCTGGCTGTCCGTGATGCCGGCAGTGGCAAAGATGCCGAACCAGGTAGTCAGATTCATGCCCTTGATGCTGTCGTCCAGGCTGGGCACTTCCGGCAGAGCCGGCAGCGGCGAGCGCCAGGTCACGCCAATGGCCTTGAGCCTGCCGGCCCGCAGATGAGGCAGAGCCGAGGCAATGTTGTCGAACATCAGATCGGCCGTGCCCTCGAGCAAGGCCGACAGAGCCGGTCTGGCCCCGCCAAACGGCAGGTGCTGGAGCGGAACCTGGGTCAGCGACTGGAACCACTGGCCCGCGATATGGCCGATGCTGCCGTTGCCCGCCGAGGCATAGCGCAGGGGCTGCCGGTGCTTGGACATGAAGCGCAGCAAATCCTCGGGCGTGTAGATGCGCCACTGCATGGCCAGTTCGCTGCGCATGACCAGCACATGAGGCATGCGGGCCACGAGTGTCAGCGGCTGAAAGTCGCGCAGCGGATCGTAGGGCAACTGGGGGTTGAGCCAGGGAAGGATGGCATGTGTGGCCACGGCACCCATCAGCAGCATGGGCTCGCGCGCTCCTGCTCTGGCCACCATGGCTGCACCCGTGGCGCCACCGTCGCCTGCGACATTGAGTACATTGATATTGCCCAGGGCCGTGGTTTCCTGCGTCAGCTTGCGCGCTGCCCGATCCAGCGGCCCGCCCGCCGCATAGGGAACGACCAGCGAGAGTTCGTTGCGGCTGCGGCTGGAATTCGACGGCAGGGCGCTCGCATCCCGGGCAGCATGCGCGCTGTCCGCGATCAGGGAGGTCGCCGAAGCCACCGCCAGGCTCATGGCCTGGCGGCGGGAAAGGCGCCAGGTGTCGGCAGGCGCGTCCAGCCTCGGTGCTCTGCAGTCCTCGGGGGCTGTAGCGGGGGGCTGATGGGGGCGCGACACTGGATCCTTCCGGGCGTTGAAGCTGGCTGCGCCGACTCACGTCAGGCGTGGATGCGGCAGTGCAGCATGGCGGGAAGTATAGGGACGGAAATCGGTCGCCACATGGTCCGTTTGATGGAGTGGTAACCATTGGTATCTTTTTGATGTATTGCGTAGCGCCGGAGCCCACGCCGGCCATGCTGCAAGCGAGCAGACGAGGCGGGTGAAGGCCGAGGTGGCGCATGGCAGGCTCCGTTGATCTGGCTCAGGTCTTGAGCACGCCGCGGCGCATCTGGTCGAGTTCCATGGTCTCGAACAAGGCCTTGAAATTGCCCTCGCCAAAGCCGCTATTGCCCTTGCGCTGGATGAACTCGAAGAAGATGGGACCCAGCTGGTTTTCGCTGAAGATCTGCAGCAGCAGCTCGCCGGGCTGGCCGTCCACCAGGATGTTGCGCGCCAGCAGCTCGGGAATGGGTTCCTGCAGGTCCGGGATGCGCTTGGGCAGCAGCTCGTAATAGGTCTCGCTGGTGTTCAGCAGCTTGATGCCGTTCATCTGCAGACCGTCCACGGTGTCGTAGAGATTGGTCGAGCCCAGCGCGATGTGCTGTATGCCTTCGCCGTGGTACATGTCCAGATATTCCTGAATCTGGCCGGCCTTGTCGTTGCCTTCCTCGTTGATGGGAATGCGGATCTTGCCGCAGGGGCTGGTCATGGCCTTGCTCTTGACGCCTGTGGCCTGGCCTTCGATGTCGAAGTAGCGGATCTCGCGGAAGTTGAAGATGCGCTCGTAGAACTCGGCCAGCTCGGCCATGCGGCCGCGGTAGACGTTGTTGGTCAGGTGGTCGATATAGGTCAGGCCCAGGCCCTCGGGGTGCAGATCGGCACCGGGCAGAGGCTCGAAGTCCACGTCGAAGAAGCTGATATTGCCCAGGTCACCGTCCTTGGCACCATTCTTGCCGCGCCATTTGTCGATGAAATAGATCAGCGAGTCGCCAATGCCCTTGATGGCGGGAATGCTCAGTTCGCCGGGGGCGGCCTGCTGGGCATAGCCCCAGGCACCCAGCGAGGTGGCGCGCTCATAGGCGTACTTGGCGTCGTTGACGCGGATGGCGATGGCGCAGACGCTGGGGCCGTGCAGACGCGCGAAGCGCTGGGCAAAGCTGTCGGGCTCTGCATTGATGATGAAGTTGATCTCGCCCTGGCGATACAGGGTCACGTTCTTGCGGCGGTGCTTGGCGATGGCCTGAAAGCCCATGCGCTCGAACAGCTGACCCATGGCCACGGGATCGGGGGCCGCGTATTCGACGAACTCGAAGCCGTCCGTGCCCATGGGGTTGTCCCAGGTCTGGAACTGGCTGGCGTTGCTTTGAGTCAGTGGGGCGTTCATGGCAGAGGTCTCCATCGGGTAGGGGCGCAACACATGAAGAACAGGTGTCGACGATGGATGCACTGTAGGACAGGGCGTGGACAAGCTTCATGCAAAAATGCCTTGGCTGCAAACAGATCAATGCATGAAAATTGCATAAAAAATTGATTTCATGCAATTTTAATGGTTATAAAGGGTTAACCATTAATAAAAACTGCGCTTTTTTTATAATCTGCCGCCATGAGTTCCATGCACACCATCGACAAACTGGATAAGGCAATTTTGCGCCGATTGCAGGCCAATGGCCGAGAAACTTATGACGTCATCGGGGAGCAGGTCGGCCTGTCGCCCAGCGCCGTGCTGCGCCGTGTCAAGCGGCTGGAGGAAAACGGTGTCATCGACCGCTATGTGGCTTTGGTGCAGCCCGAGACCGTGGGTCTGGGGCTGACCGCCTATATCAATGTGCGTCTGGAAAAATACACCGAAACCAGCAAGCGCAATCCCATGGATGTGTTCCGCGCCAGCGTGCAGACCTGGCCCGAGGTGGTGGAGTGCGTCTCCCTCACTGGCGAGATGGACTATCTGCTGCGGGTGGTGGTGGCAGACATGCAGCATTACAGTCGTTTCATCATGGACACGCTGCTCAAACACCCCAGTGTGCAGGATTGCAAAACCAGCTTTGTCATGGACCGGGTCAAGGTCACGACGGCCGTGCCGCTCTAAGCCTTCGTAGAGGTCCTTCATACGGACCATGACCTAGCCGGAAACAGAAGCTAAGGTGTTGAATTAGCGGAAAATCCTTACAGGATTGTTGCAATGCAACATGCGGCTTGTGAAACCTCGGGTTTTTACCTATATTTCAGGCTATGAACCTCCCCAAAGACTGGTTGACATCGCCCTGGCAGGCCGGCTCCGGCTGGCTGCGAGACATGGGCAAGTCCCATGGCGCCGAGCGTCGCTCGCCGTCCTTGGTCCCCATCCGTTCGCTGAGCCCGCGCCATCGCGACCGCATCATCAAGCATCTGCTCAAGCTGGATGCGCGTGATCGCTATCTGCGCTTTGGCTATGCGGCCAACGACGAGCAGGTGCGCCGCTATGTCGAGCAGCTCGATTTCGAGCGCGACGATATCTTCGGCATCTTCAACCGCCGCCTGGAATTGATCTCCATGGCGCATCTGGCCTTTGCCGGCCATCCCGAGCATGAGAAATGCGCGGAATTCGGCGTCTCCGTGCTCAAGAGTGCACGTGGCAAGGGGCTGGGGGCACGTCTGTTTGCACGTGCAGTGCTGCATGCGCGCAGCAAGAACGTGAGCATGATGTTCATCCATGCGCTGTCCGAGAACACGGCCATGCTCAAGATTGCGCGCAACGCGGGTGCCACGGTCAAGCGAGAGGGCTCGGAATCCGAAGCCTATCTGGAGTTGCCGCCTGCCGACTTCGAGACCCATGTCAGCGAGCTGGTGACGGAGCATCTGGGCGAGATGGACTATCAGCTCAAGAAGCAGGCCGTCAATTTCTGGGCTTTCCTGGCCGGCGTGCAGGAAGTGCGCAAGGGTGTGCAGGAAGGCCGCCATAAATCAGGCGAGTAAATCGTCTTGTGAAGCCGGCAAGGCTGCAGCCCAATAAAGACAAGCGCAAGCAGATATCAAAATAGCTTTGACTGAGTGCGCTCGGAGACCGCCGCTCATGGCTTTTGTGAGCTAGCAAGCCGTCTGTCAACACAATCCGTTATTCTTGGGGACTTGTTCGACTACCGCACGTCCTGCACTCCAAGACAGTGTCTGACCCCCATCCTGCGCGACTTCCAGAGAAGGAAGACAAGCGAAGCTTCCTGCAAAAGGTGGCTGAGTTCATCCATCCGGCACCGGAGTCTCCCGATGAACTGATCGAAACCCTGGCCGAAGCCGAAGACAACCAGGTCATCGGCACCGAGTCGCGTGTCATGCTGGAGCGCGTGATTCGCATGGCCGACATGAGCGCCGGAGAAGTCATGGTGGCCGCGCCACGCATGGATCTCATCAATATCGATGCTCCGTATGAAGAAATCCTGCACCAGGTTCTGACCACGGCGCATTCGCGCTTTCCGGTCTACCAGGGCGAGCGCGAGAACATCATTGGCATTCTCATGGCCAAGGATTTGCTCAAGCTGCAGCGCTCTCCCACCCTGAACATTCGTGCTCTGGTGCGCCCGGCCGTCTTTGTGCCCGAGAGCAAGGGCCTGAACGACTTGCTGCGTGAGTTCCGCGCCAATCGCAATCATCTGGCCGTCGTCATCGACGAGTTCGGCCGTGTGGCCGGCCTGGTGACGATTGAAGATGTGCTGGAAGAAATCGTCGGCGAGATCGAGGACGAGTTTGACATCCCCGAGGACGAGGGCGATATCTTTGCTCTGGCCGACAACAGCTACCGCGTGGCGGGCGATGCCAGCATCGAGCATGTGAGCGAGGAGTTCGAGACTTCGCTGCATGCCAGCGACCCCGATGCCGAGTTCGATACCATCGGTGGATTGATTGCCCATGAAATCGGCCATGTGCCCAAGCGCGGCGAGCAGATTCATCTGGGCGGGCTGGAGTTCACCGTGCTCCACACCAAGGGCGGCGCGGTGCGCTGGTTCAAGGTGGTGCGCGATCCTTCGCCAGACAGCTTGGTTCGCAACTGATCGCGGCCTGTGCAAATCCGGGTCAGGCCTGGTGTGATGCCGGTGGAAATACTGGTTGTGCCTCTTGGTTTGCACAAATCTTGGCGATACCTCGTATGCTTGAATTCACCCAACCGCCCGGTTGGGTGTTTTGTTAGTGCCTGCTGATTCCTATGACCACCACTGCCTCTACCGTTCAGACCGCTGCTGCCAGGCCCAAAGGCTGGATGAGCTGGCTTTTGATGCTGATTGCAGGCGGACTGCAGGCCTTCTCTCTGGCCTGGCCCTGGGCTCGCGGCCAGGGCGACGGCTGGCTGAGCTTGGCCGGAGGCTATGGCCGTCCGCTGTGGTGGCTGCAGATTCTGTCGCTGGCGGTGCTGGTTCATGCGCTGCTGGCTGCCCGTACCGCCGCTCAGGCGGCAGGCCGGGCCTGGCTGTTCGGCACGGCCTGGCTGGCGGCCACCTTCTGGTGGCTCTTCATCTCCATGCACATCTATGGCGGACTGGCGGCGCCATTGGCGGTGGCAGCCGTGTTGGCACTGGCGGGCTTTCTGGGTGGCTATTACGCCGTGGCTGCATGGTGCTTCAAGCGTTTGGCAAAGGCGCCGGATGCATTGTCAGCGCTGGTCTTTGCCGCACTATGGACGCTGGCCGAGCTGGCGCGTGGCTGGCTCTGGACCGGTTTTCCCTGGGGCGCAGGCGGCTATGCCCATGTGGAAGGCCCGCTGGCCGTGCTGCCGCGCTGGATTGGCGTCTACGGCACGGGGTTTGTGGCGGCCTGGGCTGCAGCCTGGCTGGCGCTGCTGGTCTGGCGTATGCAGACCAGGTCGGCGTTGCTGAAATTCAAGCCGGCCCTGGCATCTGCTGTGGCCCTGGGTCTGGTCTGGGGCGGGCTGTGGTGGTCGCGTGATGCCGCCATTGAAGCACCTGGTCAGCTGCCCGGCATGAGCGTAGAGCTGCTGCAGGGCAATATTCCGCAGGATGAAAAGTTTGAAATGGGTTCGGGCGTGGTGGTGGCACTGCGCTGGTATGCCCAGCAGTTGCATGACGCCAGGGCCCAGTTGGTCGTGGCACCCGAGACAGCCATTCCACTGCTGCCTCAGCAGCTTCCTGAAGGCTATCTGGACTTTGTGCGCGCACCTTTTGTCGCCAAGGAATCCAGCCGCGCGGCTCTGGTGGGCCTTCCGCTGGGCAACTGGGACAAGGGCTTCACCAATACGGTCGAAGGCTGGCTGCCGGGGCAGACTCGGGCCTATCAGTACGACAAGCACCATCTGGTGCCGTTTGGTGAGTTCATTCCGCCCATGTTCCGCTGGTTCACCGAACTCATGAATATTCCGCTGGGTGACTTCAATCGCGGCGCACTGGGCCAGCCCTCCATGAGCTGGGCGGGTGAGCGCCTGTCGCCCAATATCTGCTACGAAGACCTGTTCGGCGAAGAGCTTGCGGCCCATTTCGGCAATGCGGCGACGGCACCCACGGTGCTGGTCAATCTGAGTAATATCGGCTGGTTTGGCGACTCCGTGGCCATTGATCAGCATCTGTCCATCAGCCGCATGCGCGCGCTGGAGTTCGAGCGCCCCATGTTGCGCGCAACGAACACCGGAGCCACGGTGGTGATCGATCACAAAGGGCAAGTGGTGAAAGCACTGGCGCCTTTCGAGCGCGCGGTGCTGCAGGGCCGGGTTCAGGGGCGCGACGGGCTGACGCCTTATGCGCGCTGGGTGCATGCTCTGGGTCTGTTGCCTCTGACTCTGTTGTGCCTCGTGTTCTGCGCGCTGGCCTGGATCTCCTTGAGAAAGACCGAGGAAGGCGTAGTGTCCCGCACGGAATAAGCCACCTCGGCATCAGCGGCTGTGGCATTTGTGGCAGAGTCTTGGGCCTGAAAACGGGTATTGTGTCCCGGGTAGGGGCGTGAGCCTTGATAATCCCTGGTTGTACCGCCCGCAGTGGGCGCGCGCAGCGGGCGCGGGTCCCGTCACCCAAAATACAGAGTAACAGGTAGCTTGCACAGGCTGCCGCGGAGCAATTGAGAGAATGGCTGAATCTTTTTCCTACGAACAACTGATCGCGTCCGGCGAAGGCAAGCTGTTTGGTGCCGATAGCGGACGTCTGCCCCTGCCTCCCATGTTGATGTTCGATCGCATCACACATATCTCCGAGGACGGCGGTGCCCACGGTCTGGGCAAGATTGTTGCGGAACTGGACGTCAAGCCAGACCTGTGGTTCTTTGATTGCCACTTCCAGGGCGATCCCGTCATGCCCGGTTGCCTGGGCCTGGACGCCATGTGGCAGCTGATCGGCTTTTACCTGACCTGGCTGCGTTTGCCGGGTCGCGGTCGTGCCCTGGGTGCAGGCGAAGTCAAGTTTACAGGTGAAGTAGGTCCCGATGTCAAACTCGTGACATATGAAATTGATATCAAGCGAGTAATCAAGCGCAAGCTGAACATGGCCATAGGCGACGCACGCCTGCTGGCCGACGGCAAGGAAATTTACGTGGCCAATGACCTGCGCGTGGGTCTGTTCCTGCGTGAAGGTGATGCCAAGGGAACGGCAGCATGAGCAAGAAGCGGGTAGTGATCACCGGCGCGGGCATTGTCTCGTGCATCGGCAATGACCTGGCAACCGTGGAGGCCTCGTTGCGCGAGGGCAAGAGCGGCATCAAGGCCATGCCCCAGTTCACGGAGCTGGGCATGCGCTCGCAGGTGGCAGGCATTCCCGAGATCGATATCGAGGCGCGCATCGACCGCAAGCAGTTACGCTTCATGGGCGATGCTGCGGCTTATTCGCAGATCGCCCTCGAAGATGCGATCAAGCAAGCGGGCCTCACGCCCGAGCAGGTGAGCAGCCCGCGCACCGGTCTGATCATGGGCTCGGGCGGCGGATCGCCCGCCAACCAGATCGAGGCAGCCGATACGCTGCGCGAAAAAGGCATCCGCCGCGTCGGCCCTTACCAGGTCACACGATGCATGAGCTCCACGGTGTCGGCCTGCCTGGCAACCAACTTCAAGGTCAAGGGCATCAACTACTCCATCACCTCGGCCTGTTCCACTTCGGCCCACTGCATCGGTGCTGCGGCCCAGCAGATCGCCTGGGGCATGCAGGATGTGATGTTTGCCGGCGGCGGCGAAGAGCTGTCCTGGGGCATGTCGCTGCTGTTCGACGGCATGGGTGCCATGTCCAGCAAGTACAACGAGACGCCTGATAAGGCCTCGCGTGCCTACGATGCCAACCGTGACGGCTTCGTGATCGCTGGCGGCGGCGGTGCCGTGGTGCTGGAAAGCCTGGACCATGCGCTGGCACGCGGTGCCAACATCCTGGCCGAAGTGGTGGGCTTTGGTGCCACCAGCGACGGTGAGGACATGGTCGCTCCTTCGGGCGACGGCGCCATCGCCTGCATGAAGCAGGCCATGGAAACCGTGGATGCGCCCATCGACTACATCAACACCCACGGCACATCGACCCCTGTGGGCGATATGCAGGAAGTGCGTGCCATGCGCGAGCTGTTCGGTGACCAGGTACCTCCGTTCTCGTCCACCAAGTCGCTGACCGGCCATTCGCTGGGCGCGACCGGTGTGCAGGAGGCGATTTACTGCCTGATCATGCTGAACAAGGGCTTCATCGCAGGGTCCGTGAACGTGGAGACGCCCGACCCGCTGCTGGGCGATATGCCTCTGGTCACCCAGACCCGCGATGCCGAACTCAAGACCGTGCTGTCCAACAGCTTTGGCTTTGGCGGCACCAATGCCTCCCTGGTGCTCAAGCGCTGGGAAGGGCAGTAAGCGCCGGAGTCTTGGATCGCGAGCCCGCTTGGCCTTGAGGTAAGCGGGCTTTTTTCTGTCGTCGACTACTGTCTCCCCCATGAAGATCGCAATTCTTGACCGTGATGGCACCCTGAACCAGTGGGGAGCTCAAGGTTTCATTGGCCGGCCCGATGAGTGGGTTGCAGTCCCCAGTGCGCTGGAGGCGGTTTCGCGCCTGAACCGTGCCGGCTGGCATGTGGTGGTCGCCACCAATCAACCTGGGCTGGGTCGCGGGCTGTTCGATGTGATCGAGCTCAACGCCGTGCACGCCAAGATGCACCGGGAGATGGCAGCCGTCGGGGCGCGGGTGGAGGCCGTGTTTTTTTGTCCGCACGCTCCCGATGAAGACTGCCAGTGCCGTAAACCAGGCGTAGCGCTGTTCGAGCAGATTGCCGATCGCTACGGCGCGGAAGGCCATGAAATCTGGGCCATTGGCAGCGGCGTCGAGCATTTGCAGGCGGGCAAGGCTCTTGGCGCTCATCTGGTGTTCGTGGAGTCCACCGCCAGGCCCGAGTGCAGCAGCGATGCCGACCTGCCTGAAGGCAGCGAGCGCTATCCGGATCTGGAGGCCGTGGTGAATATGCTGTTACCGCTGGGAGGCGATGAGGATGCTCAACCCCTGGATTCGGCGCCTGCCCCGCATTGAGCCCGGGTTTCAGGTCAAAATAGACTCAACTGCTTGAAAGAGCAGCGCAAGCTGCTATGTTTCTTGTTGATAACCGTGCCAAATCAATGGGCCAGACTTCAGGTCTGTGCTCACGTCATTCGATTGCTGTCATGTCCCTGATTCGCTCCGTCCTCCACATGTTGTGGATGGCTATTACCGTCATTCCCTACACTTTCGCGGTGCTGCTGGCCAAGTGGACCAGCGGTTCGTCGGCCAAGGCATACAGCGCTGCCCGCGCCTGGCTCAAGCTCTCGGTGGACAGCGCCCGCGTGATCATGGGGGTCCGGTATCAGGTGCAGGGCATGGAGAACCTGCCTGCGGACCCGAATCAGGGGGTGGTGCTGCTGGTCAAGCACCAGTCCACTTACGAGACCTTTCTCATGCCTGCCATCATGCCGCGCCCGCTGGCCTATGTGTTCAAGAAGGAGCTGCTGAAGGTGCCATTCTTCGGTTGGTCCATTGGTGCACTGGACATGATCCACATCGACCGAGCCCAGCGCTCGCGCGCCTTTCACAAGGTGGTGGAGCAAGGCAAGCGCCTGCTCGATCAAGGCATCTGGGTCATCATGTTTCCCGAAGGTACACGTGTGAATCGTGGAGAGGTGGGCGAGTACAAGACCGGCGCCACCCGTCTGGCCATCATGGCGGGTGCGCCCGTGGTACCCATCGCTGTTACCTCGGCCAAGTGCTGGCCGCGCAAGGCCTTCATTAAAAAGCCCGGCGTGGTGGATGTGTCCATTGGCAAGCCCATTTCTTCGGTGGGCCGCAAGCATGACGAACTGATGGTCGAGGTCGAGGCATGGATCGAGTCCGAAATGCAGCGCCTGGACCCAGAGGCTTATCGCAGATAAGGCAAAACTGCCCATGTCCACAGGCGATAGCTTGCAGCAAGCTTGGCAATGGCTGGTGCCGCCTGTGGTGGGGGATGGGCGGGGCGGGTTGATGCCGCGCAAGCGCCGGCGCAGCGGCCCTGAAGCCATTGAACAGCGTTTGGATCAGTCCGAGCTGGAATTTGAGAATAGTCAGCTTGTAGCACCTGTCAATATTTCAGTGGGTGCTATTGATTCAGAAGAGAATGAGCTGCCTGCAGAGCCCACACTTCTGGTCCATCCGGAAGCTAGCCACAGCGCCCGCTTGCAAGGGCGTGAGGTGGCTTATCTGCTGCGCCGTTCGGCGCGCCGCAGCATAGGCTTCAGCGTAGGGCTGCAAGGGCTTGAAGTCACCGCTCCGCAATGGGTGGCCATGCGCGAGATCGAATCAGCGCTGCAGACCAAGGCCGGCTGGATTGTGCGCAAGCTGCAGGAAGCCGGACAGCGACAGCAGATCAAGCAGGAAGCGCGCATTCTCTGGCAGGATGGAGGCGTGCTGGACTATCTGGGCCAGCCCATGAGTTTGCGGCTGACCGGTGATGCGTCACAACTGCTGCGTACGCGCCAGACGCATAGAGAGCAGGGGGGCGATGGCTCGCAAAGCCTGCATCTGCCCTTGCCGACAGGGGCACCGCCTGCCCAGGTGCGCGCGGCCGTTCAGGCCTGGATACTGCGGGAGGCGCGCAGCTATTTCACGGCCCGCATGCTGCACTATGCCGCACTCATGGGCGTGCGCTGGAATGCGCTGCGCCTGACAAGTGCCAGCACGCGCTGGGGCAGTGCCAACAGCAGCGGGATCATTCGTCTGAACTGGCGGTTGATGCAGCACAGCCCGCAAATCATCGACTATGTGGTGGTGCATGAGCTCGCCCATCTGCATCATATGGATCACAGCCCGCAGTTCTGGGCCGTGGTGGCTCAGGTGCTGCCCGACTGGAAGCACTTGCGCAGAGCATTGAGAGACAGGCCTCTGCCCGTTTGGGAATAGCGGCAATGATCGAGACGAGGAATGAAATGAGCAATACAACCCAAATCCAACCCGCTGCCGGCTATGCCGGCGATGTGCCGGCGGAGCTGGCCTGGCAATGGCTGCAGGCTGGTGAAGCGGTTCTGGTCGATGTGCGCACCGATGCCGAGCGCGAGTGGGTGGGCAAGGTGCCAGGCGCTGTTGCCGTGGCCTGGAAGCAGTGGCCCGGCATGGCAGCCAACCAGAACTTTGACGCCGAGTTGCGAGCAGCGGTACCCGAGGGCAGGAAAGTGGTGCTGCTATGCCGCAGCGGTGTGCGCTCTGTTGCGGCTGCCCAGCGTGCCGCGGGCCTGGGAATCGAGGCCTACAACATTCTTGAAGGTTTCGAAGGCGACGTTGACGCCAACGGCCAGCGAGGCCAGTTGGGTGGCTGGCGCAAGCGCGGCCTGCCCTGGCATCAGTAATGCGCAGGGCCTGGACGGCAGCTTCTAGACCGAGCGATAGCCGTTGGGGTTCTGGCTTTGCCAGCGCCATGTGTCGGCGCACATGGTGTCCAGATCATGCTCGGCTTGCCAGCCAAGGGTTTTCAGGGCGTGATCAGGGTCTGCGTAGCAACTGGCCACATCCCCGGGGCGGCGGTCTGTAATCGTATAGGGAAGGGTCTTGCCGCAGGCTTTTTCGAAGGCATGCAGCACTTCGAGCACGCTGTAGCCATTGCCCGTGCCCAGGTTGATGGTCAGCAACTCGGGCTTGGCCAGGCCGGCCAGCTTCTCGAGTGCCTTGACATGACCTCGGGCCAGGTCGACGACATGGATGTAGTCACGCACGCCGGTGCCGTCCACGGTGTCGTAGTCGCCGCCAAAGATCTGCAGCTTTTCACGACGGCCCACGGCGACCTGTGCCACAAAAGGCAGCAGGTTGTTGGGAATGTCCGAAGGGTCTTCACCAATCAGGCCGCTGGCATGGGCACCAATGGGATTGAAGTAGCGCAGCACGGCCAGCGACCATTGGGAGTCGGAGTGGTAGAGGTCCGACAGAATCTCTTCCACCATGAGTTTGCTGCGGCCGTAGGGATTGGTGACCGAAGTAGGGTGTACCTCATTGAGAGGCAAATATTGTGGCGAGCCATAGACTGTTGCCGAAGAACTGAACACCAGATTGCGCACATTGTGCTTTTTCATGGCGCGCAGCAGCACCAGGGTGCCGTTGACGTTGTTGTCGTAGTAGTCCACAGGCTGGGCAACGGACTCGCCCACTGCTTTTTTGCCGGCAAAGTGCACGACACTGTCAATGCCATGCTCCTGCAAGGCCTGCTCAAGCGCAGCTTGATCGCGGACATCGCCATTGATCACGGCAATGGTGCGTCCAGTGATTTGCTCCACGCGGCGGATTGCTTCAGGATGGCTGTTGCTGAAGTTGTCGAAAATCACGACTTCATGACCGTGGCTGATCAGTTCGATGGCTGTATGGCTGCCGATATAGCCGGCACCGCCTGTGAGCAGAGTTTTCATAAGCTGCAGTCTAACTTCGAGTCAAATGAAAAAAGCGCTCATGCGAGCGCTTTTTGCGGCTGTATTTACAGAGCCTGATTCAGAGCGCCGGAATGCGCAGTTTCTGGCCAGGATAGATCCTGTCCGGGTTGCTGAGCATGGGCTTGTTGGCTTCAAAAATCACGTTGTACTTGTTGGCATCACCATAGTACTTCTTGGAGATGGCCGACAGGGTGTCACCGCGTACCACATCGTGGTACTGGGCTTCTGGCTCGGGGTTGGTGACCGCCATCAGGTTGTCCACGGACTGGACATTGGCCACATTACCGCAGCACAGCGTCACTTTTTCCTTGACAGCCTGAGTGGGAGCCGTGCCATTGACTGTTACCTTGCCTTGAGAAGCATCGAATTGAACCTGCAGATCGGATACGCCCAGATTCTGGGTGTTGATATAGCTGGCGATCGCCTGAGCCGCCTTGGCATTCAAGTCTTCGGCCGGTGCGGCTGCATGTGCGTCGCTGCCGCCAAACAGTTTTTCTCCGGCTTCCTTGATGAAACTGAACAGACCCATGGTTTCGACTCCTCAAAAGTAGTGGAAGAAAGCAGTTCACTTTAACGGGAAATCGAAATGATTTCTTGCAGGAGATGGACTGAGCGCTTTCTTTGACAATTTCCTGCGCACTTGTAATGAATGTGACAAGCGGCTGTCTGTCACAGAGAAAAGTGCTGATAATCCGCCGCATGACATTTTTGGCCATAGACATTGGCAACACCCGTTTGAAGTGGGCCATGTATGAAGATCATCGCCCTGGTGCTGCCTTGCTGGCCCATGGAGCGGAGTTCCTGGAGCATATAGAGCGCCTGGCAGAAGGTGCCTGGGCCGGGCTGCCAGCTCCCGAGCGCATGCTGGGCTGCGTGGTTGCCGGTGAGACGGCAAGGCGCAGGGTGCACGAGCAGATCGAACTCATGCTGGGATGGAATCTCGAGCCTCAATGGGTAGTCCCCTCCATCGCAGAAGCAGGGGTGACCAATGGCTATGACCATCCTTCCAGGCTGGGTGCGGACCGATGGGTGGCCATGATTGGTGCACGTCACCACATGTTGCAATTGGGCGATGCCCGGCCCTTGATCACGGTTATGGTGGGTACGGCAGTGACGGTCGATGCCATGGATGCGCAAGGCCGATTTCTGGGCGGCCTGATCATTCCCGGGCATGGCATCATGCTCAGGGCCCTGGAAGGCGGCACTGCGGGTCTGCACGTGCCTACGGGTGAAGTCAGGTGCTTTCCCAAGAACACCAGCGATGCGCTGACCAGCGGCGGCACCTATGCCATCGCCGGTGCGGTGGAGCGCATGTACCAGCATCTGGCAGAACACTGCGGTGCAGAGCCGATGTGCATCATGGCGGGCGGCGCCGGCTGGAAAATGTCTCCCAGCATGACCAGGCCTTTTGAGTTGATCAACAACCTGATTTTTGATGGCTTGCTGGTGATGGCTGAAAAGCGCTGGGGCTGAGTGCCTGTTTTTGAAATGATTCGATTTTTGATTTGAGGCTGTTTTCATGATCTTTGTAACCGGCGGTGCAGGCTTTATCGGCGCCAACTTTGTTCTCGATTGGCTGGCACATGTGAATGAGCCCGTGGTCAATATCGACAAGCTGACCTATGCGGGCAATCTGGAGAATCTGGCCAGCTTGAAGGGCGATGCCCGCCATGTGTTTGTGCAGGCCGATATCGGCGACAGCGCACAGCTGGCGCAATTGCTGGCGCAGCACCAGCCTCGCGCCGTGGTGAACTTTGCGGCCGAGTCGCATGTGGATCGCTCCATTCATGGCCCCGAGGATTTCATCCAGACCAATGTGGTGGGCACTTTCCGCCTGCTGGAGGCGGTGCGTGCCTATTGGAATGGCCTGGAAGGCGAGGCCAAGTCCGGTTTTCGCTTTTTGCATGTCTCCACCGACGAGGTCTATGGGACGCTTGCGCCGACCGATCCTGCATTTACCGAAGAGCACAATTACGAGCCCAACAGCCCGTACTCGGCCAGCAAGGCGGCTTCTGACCACCTGGTGCGAGCCTGGCATCACACCTACGGCCTGCCGGTGCTGACGACGAACTGCAGCAACAACTACGGCCCGTTGCATTTCCCCGAAAAGCTGATCCCGCTGGTCATTGTCAATGCGCTGGCCGGCAAGCCGCTGCCCATCTACGGCGACGGCATGCAGGTGCGTGACTGGCTGTATGTGCGCGACCATTGCAGCGCCATCCGCCGTGTGCTGGAGGCCGGCCAACTGGGCGAGACCTATAACGTGGGCGGCTGGAACGAGAAGGCCAATATCGATATCGTCAAGACCGTGTGCAGCTTGCTCGACGAGCTGCGCCCGCGCGCCGATGGCAAGGCCTATGCCGAGCAGATCACCTATGTGACCGACCGTCCCGGCCATGATCGCCGCTATGCGATCGATGCGCGCAAGCTCGAGCGCGAGCTGGGCTGGAAGCCTGCCGAGACCTTCGAGACCGGCATTCGCAAGACCGTGCAGTGGTATCTGGCCAACCCCGAGTGGGTGGCCAATGTGCAGTCGGGCGCCTACCGTGACTGGGTGCAAAAGCAGTACACCGGCGAGGCTTCGGCATGAAGCTGCTGCTGCTGGGCAAGAACGGTCAGGTCGGCTGGGAGCTGCAGCGCAGTCTCGCGCCTTTGGGCGAGGTGATTGCGCTGGATCGCCAGAACGTGAATGTGGATGGGAATGGCCTGTGCGGTGATATCGGCGATCTGCAGACACTGGCGCAGACCATTCGCAGCGTACGCCCGGATGTGATCGTCAATGCTGCAGCGCATACGGCAGTGGACAAGGCCGAGAGCGAGCCGGATCTGGCCTTGCGCCTGAATGCCGAAGCCCCTGAAGTCATGGCGCTGGAAGCCAAAAGCCTGGGCGCCCTGCTGGTGCACTACAGCACCGACTATGTCTTCGACGGCTCCGGCAGTGCGGCACGCAAGGAGGGTGATGCGACCGGGCCGCTATCGGTCTACGGTCGCACCAAGCTGGAGGGCGAGCAGCGGATTGCGGCCGCGCATTGCCGCCATCTGATTTTTCGCACCAGCTGGGTCTATGCAGCGCGTGGCGGCAACTTTGCCAAGACCATGTTGCGCCTGGCGCAGGAGCGCGAAGCGCTCAGCGTGATCAACGATCAATGGGGAGCCCCCACCGGCGCCGATCTGATCGCCGATGTCACGGCCCATGCCGTGCGCCATGTGAGCGCCCACGAAGGCGATGGCGGTCTCTACCATCTGGTTGCGGCAGGGGAGACCAACTGGCATGCCTATGCCAGCCATGTGATCGAGCGCGCTAAAAGCCTGCGTCCGGATCTGGACTGGAAGGTGCAAAGCATTGCCGCCGTGCCGACCACGGCCTTTCCGACTCCGGCCGCGCGGCCCTTGAACTCGCGCCTGGATACGCAAAAGCTGCAAGCGACCATGCAACTGCATCTGCCCGCATGGCAGCAAGGTGTGGAGCGCATGCTGCGCGAAATTCTGTAATTTTCAAATAACTCGCTTCAAGCGCTTATCTGCAAGGCGTTGGAAGCCATCCATTGATTCATCATGACGACACAGCGCAAGGGCATCATTCTGGCTGGCGGCTCCGGCACCCGTCTGCACCCCGCCACCCTGGCCATCAGCAAACAGCTGCTGCCGATCTACGACAAGCCCATGATTTACTACCCGCTGAGCACGCTGATGCTGGCGGACATCCGGGACATTCTGATCATCAGCACCCCGCAGGACACGCCGCGCTTCGAGCAACTGCTGGGCGATGGCAGCCAGTGGGGCCTGAACCTTCAGTATGAGGTGCAGCCCAGCCCGGATGGCCTGGCCCAGGCCTTCCTGATTGGCGAGAAATTCCTCAACGGCGCTCCCAGCGCCCTGGTACTGGGGGACAACATCTACTACGGCCACGACTTCCAACCGCTGCTCAAAAAAGCCGATGCGCGCCAGGGCGGCGCCACGGTGTTTGCCTACCATGTGCAAGACCCCGAGCGCTATGGCGTGGCCGAGTTCGATGTCGACGGCAAAGTGCTGTCGCTCGAAGAAAAGCCAAAGCAGCCCAAGAGCAACTATGCCGTCACCGGCCTGTACTTCTACGACGAGCAGGTGGTGGAACTGGCCAAGCAGGTCAAGCCTTCGGCGCGGGGCGAGCTGGAGATCACGGATCTCAACGGCATGTATCTGCAGCAAGGCAAGCTCAATGTCGAGCTGATGGGCCGAGGCTATGCCTGGCTTGACACCGGCACCCATGACAGCCTGCTCGAAGCCGGGCAATTCATTGCCACCTTGCAGCAGCGCCAGGGCCTGAAAGTGGCCTGCCCGGAAGAAATCGCCTATCGCCAGAAATGGATTGATGCCGCCCAGCTGGAGAAGCTGGGCCAGGCGCTGGTCAAGAATGGCTACGGACAATATCTGCTGCAGATGCTCAAGGAAAAGGTGCACGCATGAAGTTCACGCCTTTGGCCATTCCCGATGTCTTTCTGATCGAGCCCAAGGTGTTTGGGGATGCGCGCGGCTTTTTTCTGGAAAGCTTTCGCCAGGACCTCTTCAACCAGGCTACGGGCACGAACCACGAGTTCATTCAGGACAACCACAGCCGCAGCAGCAAGGGCGTGCTGCGTGGGCTGCACTACCAACTGCCGCCCCATGCCCAGGGCAAGCTGGTGCGTGTGATCTCGGGCGCGGTGTTTGATGTGGCCGTGGATATTCGCCGCAGCTCGCCCACTTTTGGGCAATGGGTGGGAGCGGAGCTGAGTGCCGAGAATCACCACCAGCTCTGGATTCCGCCGGGCTTTGCCCACGGCTTTGTGGTGCTCAGCGACACGGCGGACTTTGTGTACAAAACCACAGCCTATTACGCACCGGAGTCGGATCGGGGCCTGCTCTGGAATGACCCCGACATAGCTATTGCGTGGCCACAGCTCGATATCGACTTTTCCTTGTCCGAAAAGGATCAGCATCAGCCTGCATTCAAGCAGGCCGAACTGTTCGATTAAGTCTGGTCTGATTCGGCCATCTGCAAAAATGGCTGAATCAGCTGCGCGTCGCGCCGCTCGCGCAGGCAGTACAGGTATTCGGGAAGACAGGGAACCTCGCCTTCCAGATCCAGCACGACGAGTTCAGGGTGGGCCGATGCTTCGTGCCGCGCAAAAATGCTGATGCCCATCTGGCGGATCACGGCTTCGCGTATGGACTCGCGGCTGGCAATTTCCAGCACTCGTTGCGGGCTGACCTGGGCGGCTTCCAGCATCTGCTCGGTCAGTTGCCGGGTCATGGAGCCGCGCTCGCGCAGGATCAGCGTGTTCTTTGCCAGATCCTCGATGGCGACGGACTTCTGCCTGGCCAGCGCATGCTGCCGGTGCACGACCAGGGCCAACGGGTCGCGCCCCAGCTCCAGGCGCAGCAGGCGCGGATCGGTGTCCAGGTGCGAAGAGGTTGCCAGATCCACCTGGTACTCGGCCAGCGCCTGAATCATCTGGCGCGAATTGCCGTTGACGATGCTCACCTCCACCAGCGCATATTGCTGCTGATAGCGCTTGACGATGTCCAGCACATAGTAGGGGGCGGTTGCACCTATGCGTAGCTGGCCCTGGTTGACATGGCCCGACTGGCGCAGCGCCGATTCGATCTGGACCGACTGCAGCAGCAGCTTTTCTATTTCCGGCAGCAGCTTCAGGCCCGCATCGGTGATGGCCAGTCTTCCGCTCTGGCGCGTGAACAGCTCGACTTCATATTGTTCCTCCAAGGCCTTGATCTGCGCCGTGACCGTGGGCTGGCTCAGCCCCAGTTGGCGCGCTGCCTGGGTGATGCTGCCGAGGCGGGCGACCCAGAAAAAGGATTTGAGCTGTGTGGCAAACATGACAAGGTCTTCAAGAAAGCGGTGCCCGGATTTCAACATGAACGCTGCAGCCGGTAATGCGGATGAGCAGCTTTGATTTCAATAGCTTCTTGCGCATATAAGCAATGTCTTTTAGATGGTTTTATGAAGAAATATGAGACAGATAAGGCGTAAGTTGCTTTTGAATCAATAGCATCTCGATGGCGGACGCTGGCGCAGCGCGCTGACTACAAAGTTTGCTGATGACGCCTTTGCCAGATTTCAGTTCTGTGACACAGGCGTTTCACAGTGAATTTCTACAGTTCCCTCATGTCGCAAACGGCCGCGTTGGTCGGGCGGCAACGATCAATCCAAGGGACTGTTATCCATGCGCCACGCTTTTGCACCCGCCACTCGCCGCTTCACCTTGATCGCCTTTTCCACGGTTGCCACGGCCTTGCTGGGCCTGGCCTCCGCGGCCCACGCCAGGACCGATCTGCTGGTGTATTCGGCCCTGGAGGCCGACCAGATCAAGGCCTACAAAGCGGCTTTTGAAAAAGCCCATCCCGAGATCGAGCTGAAGTTCGTGCGCGACAGCACGGGCATCATCACTGCCCGTCTGCTGGCCGAAAAGGCCAATCCCCAGGCCGATGTGATCTGGGGCGTGGCCGCCACTTCGCTGATGCTGCTGGACAAGCAAGGCATGCTGCAGCCCTATGCGCCCAGAAACCTGGCCAAGGTGCGCTCCACCATGCGCGATCCGGCAGCCACGCCGACCTGGGTGGGCATGGACCTGTGGTCGTCCGCCGTCTGCTTCAACACCGTGGAAGGCCCGAGGCGCAAGCTGCCCACGCCTGCCAGCTGGGCCGACCTGACCAGGCCCGAATTCAAGGGCTCGATCACCATGCCCCACCCGGCGTCCAGCGGCACGGGCTATCTGATGGTGGCCGCCTGGCTGCAGATGATGGGCGAGGACAGGGGCTGGGCCTATATGGATGCGCTGCACCAGAACATCGGCGTCTACACGCACAGCGGCTCCAAGCCCTGCCGCCAGGCCGGCGCGGGCGAGTTCCCCGTGGGCCTGAGCTTTGAATACCGGGCCAACAAGACCAAGAAGGATGGCGCGCCCATAGCCATCGTCTTCCCCAGGGAAGGCCTGGGCTGGGATGTGGAAGCCACGGCCATTCTGAAGACCAGCAAAAAGCAGGACGCGGCCAAGGCCCTGGCCGACTGGGCGGTGACGCCTGACGCCAACAAGCTCTACGCCGCCAACTTTGCCGTGCTGGCCCTTCCCGAGGCCCAGGAAAAGCACGAGTTCATTCCGGCCGATCTGGAAAAGCGCCTGGCCAGGAACGACTTCAACTGGGCAGCGGCTAACCGCGATCGTATCTTGGCCGAATGGTCGCGCCGGTACGAAGCCAAAGCGGAGAAGAAATAACACCCCCTGAGGCGCTTCGCGCCTTCCCCCTCTCTGGCGCTGAGCGCCGGAGGGGGACGACAGCCTCGCTGCGGGGCTGCCCTTGCTCGCTGTCACTGGCGAAACGGGTCTGCACATGCAGCGGTGGGCATTTCGAGCGATACAGATCGGAACGACCTTCGGATTGTTTGCACGTTGAAAGAGATACATGCTGCGCATAGAACATATCGCCAAGCAGTACAAAGACACCCCGGTGCTGCGCGACATTGGCCTGGTGGTGGAGGGCGGCGAGTTCGTCAGCCTGCTGGGCCCTTCGGGCTGCGGCAAGACCACGCTGCTGCGCATTCTGTGCGGCATCGAGCAGGCCGACGCGGGCCGCATTCTGTTTCAGGGCGAGGACATCACGCGCTGGCCTGCCGCGCGCCGGGGCTTTGGCGTGGTGTTCCAGAGCTACGCACTGTTTCCTAACCTGACGGCGGCCCAGAATGTGGCGTTTGGTCTCAAGGGCCAGCCTGCGGCGCAAGTGCAGGCCCGGGTGCAGGAGATGCTGGCTCTGGTAGGCCTGGGCGCGCAGGCGCAGCGCTATCCGGCGCAATTGTCGGGCGGCCAGCAGCAGCGCATTGCGCTGGCCCGCGCACTGGCGCCGCGCCCGCGTCTGCTGTTGCTGGACGAGCCGCTGTCCGCGCTCGATGCCCAGGTGCGCACCGAGCTGCGCAGCGAAATCCGCCAGTTGCAGCGTCAGCTGGGCATTGCCTGCGTGATGGTCACGCACGACCAGGAAGAAGCGCTCTCCATGGCTGACCGGGTGGTGCTGATGCATCAGGGCCGTATCGAGCAGCAGGGCTCGCCCGAGCAGCTCTACGCCAAGCCGGTCAGCCACTTTGCGGCCGGTTTTGTGGGCCGCATGAATCTGCTGCCCGCCGTGGCCGAGTCGGGCGACGCGGTGCGCGTGGGCGAGGGACGGCTTGAATGCAGCACTGCCGGCTTTGAGGCCGGTGATGCCTTGCTGGTAGGTGTGAGGCCCGAAAGCGTGGTGCTGCACCCGGCCCAGCCCGCAGCACTGCCCAATCTGTTTCGCGCGCGGGTGGTCGAGACCTCGTTCCTGGGCTCGCTGGTCCTGGTGCGCGTGTTCAGCCCCACGCTGCAATGCCAGATCGATGTGCAATGGCCGCTGCGCCATGACGCGCGTCTTCCCGACTGGCTGCAGGGCGAGGTGTTGCTGGAGTTGCCGGCTGCCGCGCTGCAGTCGCTGGCAGCGCCAGAGATTTTGCGAAAGGCGGCATAAGCATGGATGCCTCTTCTTCTGCGATGCCCGTGGGGAGCTATGCGCCTGCAGCGGAACCACGCCGGCAGCAAGGTACCGGCCCTACGGCGCCACGACAAACGCGCTTTTTCGATTGGGAAAAGCTGTGGCTGGGCGCGCTGGTGCTGGGCCTGCTGGGCGCGCTGCTGGTGGCCATTGCACTGCCCGTGGGGGCGCTGCTGGGGCACAGCTTTGTGTCGGCCGATGGCAAGTTCTCGGGCCTGGCACAGTACTTCGCCTATGCGCAAATGCCGGGCGTAGGCCAGTCGCTGTTCAACAGCCTGTGGCTGTCTGCCTTCAGCAGCACCTTGTGTGTGGCCCTGGCCTATGGCTATGCCTATGGCGTGATGCGCAGCTGCATGCCGCTGGCCAAGTTCTTTCGCGCCATTGCCCTGGTGCCTCTGCTGGCGCCGTCGCTGCTCATGGCCATCAGCCTGATCTATCTGTTTGGCGCCCAGGGTCTGCTCAAGAGCTGGCTGCTGGGCGGCACGGCCTACGGCCCGTTCGGCATCATTCTCGGCTCGGTGCTGTGGACGTTTCCGCATGCGCTGATGATTCTTTGCACCACGCTGGCCTCGGGCGATGCGCGCCTGTATGAGGCCGCCGCCACGCTGGGCGCAGGCCGCTGGCGCAGCTTCTGCCAGGTCACGCTGCCAGCCAGCCGCTATGGGCTGATGATCGCCTGGATTGTGGTGTTCGTTCTGGTGGTCACCGACTTTGGCGTGCCCAAGGTGATTGGCGGCAACACACAGATGCTGGCCACCGATATCTACAAGCAGGTGATTGGCCAGCAAAACCTGTCCATGGGTGCCGTGGTGGCCATGCTGCTGCTGGTGCCTGCGGGCCTGGCCTTTGCGGCCGAGCGCCATTTGCGTGCCCGGCAGGCCGCTGCCATGAGCGTGCGGGCCGTGCCTCTGGTGCCGCAGCCCTGTGCGCCGCTCGACCGTGCGCTGCTGGTGTATTGCAGCCTGATGGCTTTGGCGTTGCTGGCGGTGATGGGAGTGGCCGTGCTGGCATCCCTGGTCAGCTTCTGGCCCTATAACCTGACGCTGACCTTCAGGAACTACCAGTTCGACCTGATGGATGGCGGCGGCTGGGCCAGTTACGCCAACTCGCTGACCATGGCCGTGGCCACGGCTGCGGTGGGCGCGCTGCTGAGCTTTCTAAGCGCTTATCTGGTGGCCAGGCCCACAGGCTGGGGCAGCGCGCGCCAGTGGCTGCACGCGGTGGCCACGCTGCCCATGGCGGTGCCCGGGCTGGCGCTGGGTCTGGGCTATATCCTGTTCTTCAATGCAGGCGGCAATCCGCTGCACTTTCTGTACGGGTCCATGGGCATTCTGGTGCTGTGCACGGTCGCGCATTTTTTCTCGGTGGCGCACATCACCCAGCTCACCGCCTTGCAGCAACTGGATGCCGAATACGAACGCGTGGCCGATTCCATGGGCCTGCCGTTCTGGACGCTGCTGTGGCGCGTGCATCTGCCCGTGTGCCTGCCTGCGGTGATGCAGGTTGCGGGCTACTTCTTCGTGAATGCCATGACCACGGTGTCGGCCGTGGTCTTCTTGTACTCGCCCGAAACCACATTGGCCTCGGTGGCCGTGCTGGCCATGGATGACGCGGGTGACATCGCTCCCGCCGCCGCCATGGCCACGCTGATCTTTGCGACTGCAGCCGCCGGTCGCCTGCTGATTGCGCTGCTGGATGCCTGGCTGCAGCGGCGTACCCAGCACTGGCGCCAGCGCTGAGGACTTTCTCCACATCACTTGATTCTCCGAACGTCTGTCGCTGCATCGCCTTGGCGCTGCGGCAAGGACTTGGCTTGTCTGCTTTTTCTGTAACGCTATGAAAAACTACGATCTGATCGTCGTCGGTGCCGGCATTGTCGGCCTGGCCCATGCCTATACCGCTGCCACGCGCGGCCGCTCCGTGCTGGTGATAGAGCGCGACGGTGCCTGCCTGGGTGCATCGATTCGCAACTTCGGCTTTGTCACCATCACGGGCCAGCGCGCCGGTGCCCATTGGCGGCGCGCCATGCGCTCACGCGATGTCTGGGCAGAGATTGCACCCAAGGCCGGTATCGATGTCCTTCATTCCGGCCTGTGGCTGACGGCGCGCCGTCCTGCTGCCGCTGCAGTGCTTGAAGCCTTTATGCACACCGAAATGGGCGAAGGCTGTGAGCTGCTGACGCCAGCCCAGGCCGCGGCGCGCCATCCGGCGCTGCGCACCGACGGGCTGCAGTCCGTGCTCTACAGCCCGCACGAGCTGCGCGTGGAGTCGCGCACAGCCATCCCCTTGCTGGCGCAATGGCTGCGGCAGGCGCAGGGGGTGGATTTCCGCTTTGGTGAAAGCGTGACGGAAGTGGCAACGCCGCGCGTCACCACCTCGCGTGGCCGCTATCACGCCGAACGTGTGGTGGTCTGCAACAACGCCGATCCAGGTGGACTGTTTGCAGGCGAATGGACTGACAACCAAGTGCAGCTGTGCCAGTTGCAGATGCTGCGCGTCAAGCCGCAAGCGGGCTTCAAGCTTGAAGGATCGGTCATGGGGGATCTGAGCCTGGTGCGCTACGAAGGCTATAGCGCGCTGCCCGAAGCCGCAGCATTGCGCGCTCAGCTGGAGCGCGAGGAGGCCGACAGCCTGAAGCACGGCATCCACCTGATTGCCGTGCAAAGCGCCGACGGTTCGTTGGTGGTGGGCGATTCGCACCACTACGGCAGCGCGCCCCAGCCTTTTGCCAGCGAAGCCGTCGACCAGCTCATGCTGCGCCATATGCACGAGGCACTGCATATCGACAAGGCCCAGGTTGTGGAGCGCTGGACGGGCATCTACCCCGCAAGTGCCGAAGCCCCTTGTTTTGTCAAAGCGCCCGATGCCGCGACACGCGTGGTGGCAGTGACCAGCGGCTCGGGCGCAAGCACGGCGTTTGGTCTGGCCGAGGAAGTCTGGAAGGCCTGGTAACTGCTACGGATTGAATAGCTGCTGGCGCTTGTAGGTTCTTGAATTTCAAGAAAATGAATTCTGAATCTTTATCTATCAAGCGCAAATAGCTATCAAAAAATGAGCATCACTGCTGCACGAACAGCGGCGCAATCAGCATGACGAGCAGGATGGCGGCCAGTACGGCAAACATGATCTTGACCCAGCTGTAAGGCCGCTCGCCCGCAATCTGGCCGGTATAGCCATTGGCCACGATCTGGTAGGTCTTGCTGCCATAGGTGTAGCCGACCAGCCAGACCGGCACCAGCGTGTGCTTGAAGCTGCGGCCCGAGTATTGGCGCTGGACCTGCAGATTGCGCTGAGTGTCTCCCGGCACCTCGCGCGAGCACATGCTGCGCAGCTGACTGTCCATGTCTTCCTCGTTGATCCTGGCGGCCTTGGATAGGTCCACCTGGTAGCGCTCCACCGTCCAGCCGCGCACGAACTCCGGGCTGTAGGGCTTGAGATCGGTGGTGGTCGGGAAGGGCTCCACCTGGCGCAGCAGATGGGCGTGCACGCCCACGGTGCCCGGCACCAGCTCATCGTCGAAGAAATGCTGCAGGCTGCCCGATGCCGGCTCCCAGCGCACATGCTGGACCTGGCGGGTCTGCAGATTGCCGTTGCCGTCGCGATAGGACTCGGTGGTGTAGTAGTAATAGCCGGCCTCTGCCCACCACTGGGCGCTGGCATGGGCGTCAAAGGTCCAGTAGGGCAGATAGACGCCGTGCAGCGTATCCGTCAGCGCGGCGCTCTTGAGCTTGCTGGGCGCAAACCAGCGGCTGCCATACCACTGGCGGATCTTGTCGCGAATCTGTCCGTCGCTGATCTTGAACGGCAGGATGCTCTGCGGCGTGATGGCGTCGCTGCGCTCCTCATGGGCGACGATGGCCGGCGAGCCGCAGAAGTCGCAGCGCTGGGCCACGTTCTTGCCGAGAAATACCGAGATGGCGCGGCAGTTCTGGCATTGCACCTCATAGCGCTCGTCCGAGCCCCAGCCGCGACCGCTGGCCGGGTTGCGCAAGGCATCGGCCAGATCCTGCTCCACCACGGAGCGCCCCGGCTCGGGCTGCGTCTGCTCGCTCCAGGGAACGACGGTGCCGCAGTAAGGACATCTGAGCGACTGGGCCTTGGCATTCCACTCCAGATTGCCGCCGCATTCGGGGCAGACATGCCGGCCCACCATGGAGGGAGGCGCCGTCTCGGGCACAGGGGTGAATGAAGAACCGGAAGAGCGAGAAGAGTAAGCAGGTGTGGCCACGGCAAAAACGGGTTCAGGCGGCAGCAGCGGCGGGATGGGTTTCGTAGAAGGTCACGCAGTTGCCATCCTCGTCGAGAAGACTGAATTCCTGGGTGCCCCAGGGCTGCTGGCGCAGACCGCCATTGGGGTGAACCGCGTTCTCGGCCAGACACTGTGCATGCAGGGCGGCAATTCCCGCCACCTGGATGCGGCAGCTGGTCTGTCTGGGAATCTCCGGGTCCTGGCAGGCCCAGAAGTGCAGCTCCAGCCCGCCCAGCGAGACGATGGCGTACTCGCCGGGCTGGGCGTGGATGGTTCTGGCGCCCAGCACGCGGGCGTAGAAAGCCACGGTGCGCGCCATGTCCAGCGATGCCAGCACCGGAGTGGTGCTGATGAAAACCGGTTTGTGTTCATTCATGACGTGCACCCGAGGCCATGGATTGGGGATCAGCCGCGCAGGAACTCGTCCAGCGCAGCCTGGGCGATGCGCCACTGGCTGCCGATCTGGCGGGCCTTGAGGTTGCCGGCCTGGATTTCGGCCAGTACGTCGGCCTCGGCCACGCCCAGCACCTGGGCCGCCTGGGCGGGAGTCAGCACCTGCAGGCCGGCGGCGGCCGGGGTGGCAGGCGTCTGTGCGGCTTGCGCTGCCGCCGGCGAGAAGGGGTCTGCCACAGCAGCGGCCGGGGCGCCTGCAGCGCCACCGCCCTGCATGCCCTTCATCATTTCCTGGGCCATGCCGAAGCCCATGGCCATGGTGGCCGGAATGGTGGCCGCCGCAGCGCCTTCGCCGCCATTGGCCATGGCCTGGCCCATCTGGTACTTCACATAGTCGTTGAGGTTGCCGATGGCGCCCATGCTGGAGCGCTTGTCGATGGCCTGCTCAACCTCGGGCGGCACGGAAACGTTCTCCAGCAGGAAGCTGGTGATTTCCAGGCCGTATTTCTCGCTGACGGCCGGGTTGATGAGCTGCAGCAGCGCGTCGCCCAGCTCGCTGTAGCGCTGGGCCACATCGAGTGCCGGCACCTGAGCCTTGGCCAGGGCTTCGGAGAAGATGCTGACGATGCGCGAGCGCATGGTGTCGGCAAACTCGTCGATGCGGAAGTTCTGGTCCGTGCCCGCCACTTCCTTGAGGAACAGGGCGGCGTTGGTGATGCGGAAGTCATAGGTACCGAAGGCGCGCAGACGGATCACGCCAAAGTCCTTGTCGCGCATCATGATGGGGTTGGAGGTGCCCCATTTGTTGCCCGTGAACAAGCGCGTGTTGATGTAGTAGACATCGCACTTGAAGGGAGAGTTGAAGCCGTACTTCCAGCCGCGCAGTGTGGACAGGACAGGGATGTTCTGCGTGGTCAGCAGATAGCGGCCCGGATTGAACAGGTCTGCGAACTGGCCTTCGGAGACGAACTGCACCTGCTGCGACTCACGCACGATGAGCTGGGCGCCGTTCTTGATTTCCTTGTCTTCATCGGGCCAGCGATACGACAGCGTGTCGCGCGAATCATCGGTCCATTCGATGATTTCGATCAGTTGCTTGGTGATGATTTTCATGAAATCCATGACGTGCTCCGAATGAGGATGACGGGAAAGGAATCATTCTAGGAGGCAAACCGCGGCAGCCGGTTCCGGGATACATGGCAGTTGCGCGGAAATTGTTAAAAAGTGAGCGCACTGCACTCGCTATCCAATCGTTTCATGGTCAATTGATGCTGAAACTGTCTATTCATGGGTGGTAAGTGCTAGCGTTTTGCTTTTCACATTTTGAAATCACCGGCTGGGCCGTTTCGTGAAAATGCCCGCTGTGGGGCCGCGCAGACAGACTACGCCCGTGATCAGTGGCACAGACTTAGAATCTACCGCTTATGCGGTCGATACCGCCCAGAACACCTCTTAATGAAGATGCCGCCCGCAATCGCCA
Source organism: Comamonas sp. E6 (assembly GCF_001010305.1). Classification (NCBI taxonomy): domain Bacteria; kingdom Pseudomonadati; phylum Pseudomonadota; class Betaproteobacteria; order Burkholderiales; family Comamonadaceae; genus Comamonas; species Comamonas sp. E6. Next base: position 23,281 of record NZ_BBXH01000022.1, on the reverse strand, counting down.
GTGATTGCTGACGCGCGAACGTATACAAGTCATGCTGACCTTCCAACAAATCATTCTGAAACTGCAGTCCTACTGGGCCGAACAGGGCTGTGCATTGCTCCTGCCCTATGACATGGAAGTCGGCGCCGGCACTTCGCACACCGCGACCTTTCTGCGCGCCATCGGCCCCGAGCCCTGGAAGGCCGCCTATGTGCAGCCCAGCCGTCGTCCCAAGGACGGCCGCTATGGCGAGAACCCCAACCGCCTGCAGCACTACTACCAGTTCCAGGTTGTTCTGAAGCCTGCGCCCGACAACATCCTCGAGCTGTATCTGGGCTCGCTTGAAGCCCTGGGCTTCGATCTGAAGAAGAACGACATCCGCTTTGTCGAGGACGACTGGGAAAACCCCACGCTGGGCGCCTGGGGCCTGGGCTGGGAAGTCTGGCTCAACGGCATGGAAGTGACCCAGTTCACCTATTTCCAACAGGTCGCCGGCATCGACTGCAAGCCTGCCACCGGCGAAATCACCTACGGTCTGGAACGTCTGGCCATGTATCTGCAGGGCAAGGAATCGGTGTACGACCTGGTCTATACGGATGGCCTGTCCTATGGCGACGTGTTCCACCAGAACGAAGTGGAGCAGTCCACCTACAACTTCGAGCATTCGAATGCCGAGTTCCTGTTCAGCGCCTTTGCGGCCCACGAAGGCTCGGCCAATCAGCTGATCGAGGCCCAGCTGGCGCTGCCCGCCTATGAGCAGGTGCTCAAGGCGGCCCACACCTTCAACCTGCTGGACGCCCGTGGCGCCATCTCGGTGACCGAGCGTGCTGCCTATATCGGCCGTATCCGCAACCTGGCCCGCGCCGTGGGCAAGAGCTATCTGGACAGCCGCGCGCGCCTGGGCTTCCCCATGGCGCCCAAGGCCCATGCCGACGAGGTGCTGGCCGAGCTGGCCAAGGCCGCAGAGCAGGCAGCGAAGAAAGCCGCATAAGCGGCTTCAGGCTTCATTTAGATCCATATCTCAAAATTTCAGCGGCCAGCCTTGATCTAGAAAACGCTGGCTGCTATCAAAATCATCATGAACGCATCGAATCTACTGGTTGAACTGTTTGTCGAAGAGCTGCCGCCCAAGGCACTGCAAAAGCTGGGCGATGCTTTTGCCGCCGTCATCTTCGAGCAGCTCAAGGCCCAGGGACTGCTGGCATCGACCGAGTCGCGCCTGACCGCCTACGCCTCTCCCCGCCGTCTGGCCGCGCACATCACCGAAGTGCTGCCCCAGGCCGAAGACAAGGCTGTCTCGCAAAAGCTGATGCCTGTCTCCGTGGCGCTGGATGCCGAGGGCAAGCCCACGGCGGCACTGCTCAAGAAACTGGCGGCCCTGGGGGCCGACGAATCCGCTGTGGCCGCTCTGAAGCGCCAGGGCGAAGGCAAGGCCGAAGCCCTGTTCTACGAATCCACGGCCAAGGGCGTGCTGCTGACCGATGGCGTGCAAAAGGCGCTGGACGAAGCCCTGGCCAAGCTGCCCATCCCCAAGGTCATGCGCTACCAGTTGCAGGACGGCTGGACCAGCGTGCACTTTGTGCGCCCGGCCCACGGCCTGGTCGTGATGCATGGCACCCAGGTGCTGATCGGCGTGAAGGCCCTGGGCCTGACCGCCGGCGCTGCCACGCATGGTCACCGCTTTGAAGCCGCTGTGGACCCCGTGGTCATCCAGAACGCCGACAGCTATGCAGAGCAACTGCGTGAAGAGGGCGCCGTGATCGCCAGCTTCACCGAGCGCCGGGCCGATATCGCCCGCCAGCTGCAGGCGGCTGCCGAACGCATTGGCGGCGACGTGCGCCCCATCGACGACCCGGCCCTGCTGGACGAGGTGACGGCCCTGGTCGAGCGCCCCAATGTGCTGGTCTGCGAATTCGAGAAGGAATTCCTGGCCGTGCCCCAGGAATGCCTGATCCTGACCATGAAGGCCAACCAGAAGTACTTCCCGCTGCTGGACGCCAACGGCAAGCTGACCCATCAATTCCTGATCGTCAGCAACATCCAGCCCCAGGACGCGTCGGCCGTGGTCGGCGGCAACGAACGTGTGGTGCGCCCCCGTCTGGCCGACGCCAAGTTCTTCTTCGACCAGGACCGCAAGAAGACCCTGGCCAGCCGCGTAGAGCAACTGGACAAGGTGGTCTATCACAACAAGCTGGGCACCCAGGGCGAGCGCATCGCGCGCGTACGCGCCATCGCCAAGAGCATTGCCCAGCAGCTGGGCAACTCCGAGCTGGGCCGTCTGGCCGATCAGGCTGCCATGCTGGCCAAGACCGATCTGGTCACCGACATGGTGGGCGAGTTTCCCGAGCTGCAAGGCATCATGGGCCGCTACTATGCCCAGAACGACGGCCTGGATGTGGCCGTGGCCGATGCCATCGAAGACCACTACAAGCCCCGCTTTGCCGGCGACGAACTGCCGCGTGGCGATGTTGGCGTGATCGTGGCTCTGGCCGACAAGCTCGAAACCCTGGTCGGCATGTTCGGCATCGGCAACCTGCCCACCGGCGACCGCGATCCCTTCGCCCTGCGCCGCCATGCGCTGGGCGTGATCCGCATGCTGGTCGAAAAGGATCTGGAGCTGGATCTGGAAACCCTGCTGGTCAGCACCTTGCCCGCCTTTGGCGACAAGATCCAGGACGCCACGCCCCAACTGGTCGAATTCATCTATGACCGCCTGGCCAATATGTTCCGCGAACAAGGCTACAGCGCCCAGGAAGTGGAAGCCGTGCTGGCCCTGCAGCCCCTGTCCGACGTGCAAAAGCGCCTGGAAGCCGTGCGCGCCTTTGCGACCCTGCCCGAAGCTCCGGCCCTGGCGGCGGCCAACAAGCGCGTGGGTAACATTCTGAAGAAGGCCGAAACCGATGTTCAGCCCCAGGTGAACGAAGCTCTGTTGGTGGAGCAGGCCGAAAAAGACCTGTATGCGGTGCTGCAGCGGGTGGCGCCCAAAGCTCAGCAACAGTTTGCAGCAGGTGATTACACAGCCAGCCTGCAAACCCTGGCAGCATTGCGTGCCTCGGTCGATGCATTCTTCGAACAAGTCATGGTGAATGCCGAAGACCCGGCTCTCAAGGCAAACAGACTGGGCTTGCTGGCTTTGCTCCATGAGGCCATGAATCGGGTGGCGGATTTGGCAAGACTGGCTGTCTAAACATGCGGCCTGCAGGTTCATGATTTGCAGGCATGCTCATGTATGTCGGTGAGCTTTGCGAGCCGCCTGCACGGACACTACGGTCGTGCAGGCGGCTCTCTGTTTTTCGCGCAAGTTTGGGCTGGGCGTAAGTGCCTGATGATGCGGGGAAGGTGTCCGGAAAGCTGTCGGGCAGCCTTCCGGGCCAGCTCGTTTTGAGAAGAATGCAGCTCTGAATCCTCGAATGTCCATAAAAAGAAACACTATCTGGAATCTGGCAGGCGCAGGCGTCCCGCTGATATTCGCATCGTTTTGCATCCCTTTCGTGATTGGTAGGATCGGAGTGGAGCGATTCGGTGTCCTGACTATCGTTTGGGTGCTCATCGGCTACTTCAGCCTCTTCGACTTCGGCCTGGGAAGAGCCTTGACTCAGAGGATTTCTTCGGCGCTCGCCAGAGATGAGAGGCAGGAGATTCCCGACATCGCCTTCAATGGCATCGTCTTCACCTTGCTGACCGGCTTGGTGGGCGGCTTGGTGCTGGCTGTGCTCGCCTATCCGCTGGCCTATCACTGGCTCAATATTTCCGCCTCGTTGCAGGCGGATGCCTGCAATTCTTTTCTTTGGGCGACTTTCGGTATATTGCTCACCACCGTTTCCAACGGGTTTCGCGGTGTGCTGGAAGCCTATGAGGATTTCAGGAATACCAATATCCTGAAGATTGCCCTGGGAATTGCCAACTTCGTCACCCCTGCACTGAGTGTCATCCTGTTTGGCAATGATGTCGGCACCATGGTCATCATCTTGGTCTTGTTCAGACTGTTGGTGACGTTTTTCTACTACCTGCAGGTCGAGAAGAATGTGCGGGTGGGCTGGCGGCAGCGGAAGTTCAGTATTCACACGATCAAGGACATGCTTTCCTTCGGTGCCTGGATGACGGTCTCGAACGTCATCAGCCCCATCATGGTCAACTTTGATCGCTTCTTCATCTCCAACATCCTGGGTGGAGCGATGGTTGCCTTTTATACAGTTCCATTTGAAATCATCGTTCGGATACTGATCCTGCCCATGGCGCTGACGACAACGCTTTTCCCGCGTTTCGCCGCGACTTTGGAAAACGACAGGCCTTCTGCAAGAAAGATATATGTCAGCAGCTTCAAGCTGACAGCCGCTGTGCTTGGAGCAGTATGCCTGGCTGGCATATTTCTTGCCAAGATTGGGCTGATCATCTGGGTGGGAAATGAATTTTCTGAAAAATCAACCCTGGTTTGCTGGATTTTGCTTGTGGGTGTCTTTTTTAATGGAACTGCGCTGGTTCCTTATTCCTTGATTCAGGCCAGTGGTAATGCAAAAATTACGGCAAAGCTACATATCACGGAGTTGATTCTCTATCTGCCGTTGCTGATATGGATGATTCATGAATTTTCTATCAATGGTGCGGCCATTGCTTGGTGTTTGCGTGTGTTTCTTGATTTTTGTTTGCTCAATTATTTTACCTTGAAGATATTTAGAAAAGAGAAGGGGCAGCTTTGAAATGCCTTTAAGGAAAATATATTCATCAATCTTTCTGGCACTTCTTGTAGCCTTTACTTTGGAAATTGCATTTGGTGCTGCGGGAAAATGGAGCGAGGCTTTTGGGTTTTCTTTCAGGAAATATATTTTCTGTACGCTGATAGCAATTTCTGCCAGTGGTGCTATGGCTAAGGCGCGAATCGGATATGAGAATTTGATCTATGTATTGTTGATTACTTTCTTTATTCTGATATGGGTTTTTTTTGTACCGGGCGGGCACGGCATTCCCTTGCATGACTCTATCAATGACGGGCAAATATTTTTTGGAATGATCTTTATCGTTGCCTTTGCAAGCTCTGTAATAAAGTTCGATGTATATAAAAACTACCGAGCATGGCTATACAGAATATTGCAATGTCTTGCAATCGTGCATATTTTTCTTTATGCGTTTGGTTGGTTGCGGCCCGATGAATTTCTTACAGTGATAGAAAAAGCAAGAGATGTGCTTGAGCCATTCAGGATGCCGGGAGAGACCTCGATCTTGATTAGTATCGAAGATGGAATGATTCGGATATTTTGGGGTGGAACAATCCTGCTGTTACTGTACTTTTACTTTGCATTCAGAAGATTGGTGCTGTATAGAGAGTGGTTGGGTTTGTGCGTAGCTGTGCTGGCGATACTTACGACCGCAACTCGTTCTATGTTGCTGGCCATGATATTTTTCTGCACATATTTTGTATTTTCCAATTTTCTCTTGAAGATGCGTGGGTTGAAGATGTTTTTTGTGTTTTCCTTTCTCTTGTTGATGTTCCTGCAAACGATACCCGTAATCGCCATGGCAGACCCAAGCTTTCTGAAGGTGCTGGGGCTTTCAAGAGCAGTGAGTGATGATCTGCGTTTTGAACAGATTAACGCATTGCATCAGGCGATGCTCGGGAATCCATGGTTTGGTAATGGAATGGGAGCATCTGCAGAGATTGTGCGATCCCCTGAAGCGCCCTGGAGTTATGAAATGAGCATCTATGCGCTTTACATGAAGATAGGAGTCTTCGGTGCACTTGTCTTGGGTTGCTGCTTTTATTTGCTTGCGTGCATAGGTCGCGGTATGAATGCCGAGAATAAATCGGAAATTGCTCTATTGGGGGCATTGATTTTGGCACTGAATTTTTGCTCGAATACCAATCCTTTTTTATTCAGTATCATAGGTCTTTTCTTTATATATATAATATTTGCGGAATATGCCTTCTTGGCAGAAAACAAAGATTGAAAAAATGCAATTTGCAGCCGTCATTGTAATTTATCGACCAAAAATCAAGGACCTTGCTGCCCTGATTGAATCCATAAGAGAGCAGGTGGATACTGTATATATAATGAACAATGGTGCTTCTGGGGAGGTTGAAAGATTTCTCGAAGCGCAAGGAGTTCAGGTTTTCGATATGCAAGGAAATCGCGGCATTGCGATGGCCTTGAATACTGCGGCGGCTCAGGCGAAGAAGAGCGGACTGGATTTCTTGGTCACTTTTGATCAAGATAGCGTTGCCAAGCCGGGCCATGTTCAGGGCCTGTACCAGTGCTGGAGGGAAAAGCAGAACCAGGGAGTCGCTGTGGGTGGTGTAGGGCCTGGGTTCTACGACACGCGCAGCGGTCAGGATTTCCAGTACCCATTCTATAGAGGGCGTGGTCTGAGGGTTGAGAAGATCTATCCATCTGATGCGGGCGGTATCGTTGAAACGGATATCTTGATCACCTCGGGGATGCTGGTCAGTGTCGACGTGATCCTGAAGAATGAATTCCGCGAAGAATTGTTCATCGATTTTGTGGATACCGAGTGGTGTTTCAGAATCAATCAACGTGGCTATCAAAATTTCGGATGTTTTAATGTCAGCATGCAGCATGAGCTTTCGGAAGCTGCACCAAAGAAGATGGCTGGAATGACTCTGCTGAAGTATTCGCCATTGAGGAGGTACTATTTCTTCAGGAACTGCTGCTATGTTCTCGCCAAGCCCTATACCCCATGGGCCTTCAAGCTCCGCATGGGCGTTTCCATGCTGATTCGGCTGGCTACCTTGTGGAAAATAGATGAAAACCCAGGAGCATCATTGAAGATGTCTCTTTCGGGGATATGGGATGCTATACGAGGACGTATGGGGAAGTTGAATGCCTAATAATCCGCGTATTGCAGTCTTGCTGGCTGCCTATAATGGAGAAAATTGGCTGACTGAACAGGTGCAGTCCATTCTCGCTCAGAAGGATGTGGATGTCCGGATTTTTGTCAGCCTAGATAAGTCAAGCGATGCTTCCAAGTCTCTGCTTGAGAATATGTCTGCGGTTAATTCCCGGATCATTTTTCTGGGGGAGGCTGTTCGAGGGTCGGCGGGGAAGAATTTTTATGGTTTGATCAAGAATCAGGATATTCCACGGAATTTCGATTATTACTGCCTTGCTGATCAGGATGACATCTGGCTTGATGAAAAACTGAGCCGTGCTGTGGAGATGTTAAAGGGGACAGCCTCTTGCGGCTATTCCTCCAATGTCACCGCATTCTGGGCATCGGGCGAGCATCGAATGATTGTGAAATCACAGCCGCAAAGAAAGTGGGATTACCTCTTTGAGGCCGCTGGTCCCGGCTGCACCTATGTTCTGGAGGCAGGTCTTTACAAGGATTTGGTGGATTTCTTACGCGCCTCGGAAATACCTGTAGAGCGCTTTGAGGCACATGATTGGTTGATTTATGCTTTTGCCAGATCCAGGTGCTATCCATGGACTATCGATGAGCACTCTTATATGCTCTACAGGCAGCATGCAAACAATCAGGTGGGGGCTAATAAGGGCATGAGGGCCTATCTGAAGCGTTTTCGCATGGTGATGTCCGGTAATTGGTTTGACCGGGCCGAGACGTTGATTCGCATTCTTGGTCTGCATGAGCAAAGGCCGGCAAAGTTGGTACTTGAAAAAAAGCCATCTTCGTATTTTAAAATGGCCCTCTTAGTGGGTGAACTCAGAAGAAAAAAAAGTGAACAGCTATATTTATCTTTGTTTCTTTTGCTCTATTCTTTGAATATTGCTTTCAAACGGATATTTAGAATTTAGTGAACTTCTAAAAATATTTATTTTTCATCCTAGATCCAAGAAGGTAAAATTTATCTGTAGATGCTTAAAGAAGCGTGTGTTAATTTCTAGGTAGCCATCTAAAGAATACCAGCTTTCGATAGAACATCAAATAGCATAAAGAGCTGAATGCGAAAGATGCGGCAGTCAATAATTTACTTTGATAAGTCAGGACTGCCAACGAGCAAGGTATTGCAGCATAAATCCAAAGAAAAGGTGACGTCAGTCCATTTTGCATGGGCTTCGAGAAATTGGCGAATATTTTTCGTGCCCAGCGTTTGTTGGCAAGCGAATGCAGGTGGAAGAAATCCGGTTCAGTCGGGCTGTATCCTTCTCGGAGAGATCTCCGCAAGATGCTAAAGCCTACTTCGATGATGGGGTAGGAGCAAATCAGCAGACTGGTCCATGGAGAAACGGAGTGATTGCGCTCGGGGAGCAGAACGGCAATCCATGCCAGCGTGAAGCCCAGAAAGTAGGCCCCTCCGTCTCCTAGAAATATCTTACCCTTGGGCCAGTTGACAAAGAAGAAGCCTGCGACGGCACCTGCAATAATCAAGCAGGTAAATGCGAGGGGGATATCTCCTACCAGCCTTGCGATGATGCCGAAGGCCGCGAGAATAATCATTGCAGTGCCTGCAGTCAGCCCATTCAATCCATCGATGATGTTGATGGAGTTGGCAACACCGCCAACAGCCACGGCTGTGAAGATGACGGAGATAATGGTAAATCCCAGTAAGAAGTCAAGGCCGGGGATATCGACGTGGGTGAGTGATGTGCCAGTAATACCCCAGCCCAGGATGCCAGAGGCCATGGTGGCCAGAAGACGGATTCTTACCGATACCTTTTTGGTCAAATCTTCCAAAAGGCCAAAAATGAAAGCTGGTATTCCAGCCATTAGGATGGCACCAAGAATCATTCTCTTCTCTGCCGCAGCTGCACCATGGCTCGAGGCCGCAAAACCCACAAATACGCCTATCGCAATCCCGATGCCGCCGATTCTTGGCGTTGGGGTGGTATGAACTTTTTGTACACCACTACTAGAGTCCATGGAAAAGCTGCCATGCCATTTCTTGGTGGTAACCAGCAACACGCAGGTGATAAAGGAGGCAAAACCTGCAAGGAACGCGTCGTACCTGAATAACTCTTGAACAGAGAAAATAATCGAATTCATGGAGTGAGTGGACGTGGAATTGTTTTATATCGTGGGAGGCTGACTCGGGGAAGTTGGCATCTTGCTCGTCTCCAAGAGCATTTGCGGCACAATGCAGCCCATCTGACTTGAACATTGTCCCATGGGACAGAGCCTTGATCTATGACCACCATTGACCCCACCACCCAGATCGCCCCCCGCGACAAAGCTGAAATCCTCGCGCAAGCGCTGCCCTACATCCGCAAGTTCCATGGCAAGACCATGGTCATCAAGTATGGCGGTAACGCCATGACCGATCCTGCCCTGCAGGCGGACTTTGCGGAAGATGTGGTGTTGCTCAAGCTGGTGGGGATTAACCCTGTGGTGGTTCATGGTGGTGGGCCTCAGATTGAAGCGGCGCTGGGTCGTCTAGGCAAGAAGGGTGAATTCATTCAGGGCATGCGTGTCACGGATGAAGAGACCATGGAAGTGGTGGAGTGGGTGTTGGCCGGCGAGGTGCAGCAGGACATCGTGGGTCTGATCCATCAGGCCGGCGGCAAGGCCGTGGGCCTGACGGGGCGAGATGGTGGCTTGATTCGTGCCAAGAAGCTCAAGATGCTGGATAACAAGGATCCGAGCATCGAGCACGATGTGGGTCAGGTGGGCGATATCGTTGCCATCGATCCCAGTGTGGTGAAGGCGCTGCAGGACGATGCTTTCATTCCAGTGATCAGCCCTATCGGTTTTGGTGAGGAGAACGAAAGTTACAACATCAACGCCGACGTGGTTGCAAGCAAACTCGCAACAGTGTTGCAAGCTGAAAAGCTGGTGCTTTTAACCAACACTCCAGGCGTTCTGGACAAGGCAGGTAATCTGCTGACGGATCTGACGGCGCGCGAGATTGATGCGCTGTTTGCCGACGGTACGATTTCCGGCGGCATGCTGCCCAAGATTTCGGGCGCTCTGGATGCCGCCAAGGCGGGTGTGAATGCGGTGCATATCATCGATGGACGCGTGCCGCATTCCATGCTGCTGGAAATTTTGACGGACCAGGCGTATGGCACGATGATTCGCAGCCATTGATGAGCCTGTCTGGCCCTGACATGTGGTTGCTCTTCTCGAGTGACTTTTCACATATGGCGTTAACATCGCCGCAGGGCTTTCCCGGGTGGAGTCGCGCTCAGGACTCCGCTGCAAGCCGCCTTTGGGCGGCTTTTGTTTTTGAGCGAGGTAGGACTTTATGCGTTTGCTTCTGGTGGAAGATGATGTGATGGTGGCCAGCGGTATCAAGCTGGGTCTTTCCGATGCCGGTTATGCGGTGGACTGGGTGGGCAGTGCCGAGCGTGCACTGGAAGTGCTGGCCCAGGAAGCGTTCGATGTGGCGGTGATCGATATCGGCCTGCCGGGCATCAACGGCCTGGAGCTGACGCGTCGCCTGCGCAACAGCGATGTGGAAAGCAAGGCCATGCCGGTGTTGATCCTCACGGCGCGCGATGCGTTGCAGGACCGGGTGCAAGGCCTGGACTGGGGTGCCGACGACTATATGGTCAAGCCTTTCGAGCTGCCCGAGTTGCTGGCGCGCCTGCGTGCGCTGATGCGCCGCTCCCAGGCAGCCACTTCCGCGGTGCTGAACTTTGGCTGTATCGAGCTGGATACGGCGGGCCGCCGCGCCGGCGCACGCCAGCTGCCGCAGGAGGGCGAAACTGAAGGCAAGCTGCTGCCCATCGATCTGGGGCCACGTGAATGGACGGTGCTGGAGTATCTTTTGCTCAATGCCCCCAAGCCCGCCAGCAAGGAAAAGCTGCTGCAGGCCCTGACCGGTTGGGACCGTGAAATCACGCCAAATGCCGTGGAAGTTTATGTGTCCCGCCTGCGCAGCAAACTGGAGCCGCATGGCGTGGCCCTGCGCTCCATTCGCGGTTTCGGTTATCGGCTGGAGTTGATGCCTGAATCTGTTTGATTCTCTATTTGATAGCTGTCAGCGATTGATTGATATGGAATTCAGTTATTTATATATCTGAATTGGTTATTAATGAAGCGCTTGCAGCTATGAAAATTGAATACTCCGAGTTCTCATTCAATAAACATTAATGACCGCCAATCTGCGTTTTCGGCTGCTGGTTCTGCTTTTGGTGCCGCTGATGCTGTTGGCGGCCATGGGTGGCTGGTTCAGCTACAGCGCCGCGGATGAGGCCTCCACCCAGCATGACCAGCGTTTGTTGCGCTTGCTGCCGGCCCTGGCCGATTCGGTGCTCGCGCCCTCGATTGCGGACGGCACGCCGCCGCTGGTGTCGCTGACGCCAAGCGTTGAAGACTTTTTGCGCAATCAGGGCGATGAAGCAGGCTATGCCGTGGGCGATCTGCAAGGCAATGTGGTGGCTGGCGATACCTGGATCAACTTCGATGTGCCGGCGACCGGCACGGCGGAATTCCATAGCCAGGAGCACGACGGTGTGACCTATCGCGTTGCCGTGCTCAAGGCCGAAACCTATGGCGCCGGCGAGATGGTCGTCATGCTGGCCGACAGCAGCGATGTGCGTCAGCAATGGGTGCGCCAGCTGCTGATGCATGTGCTGCTGCCCAATCTGCTGCTGATTGCGGGCGCGGCCGTAGCCATTTACTGGTCGGTGAGCCGGGCCTTCAAGCCGCTGCACAAGCTGACTCAGGCGGTGGAGCGCCGCTCGCCGCGCGATCTGAGCCCGATTGACGAGCAGACCTCGCCAGCCGAGGTCCGCCCGCTGGTGCGCTCGCTCAATCGCCTGTTCTCCCTGGTCAATGCCCAGGCCGAAGGCCAGCGCCGTTTCGTCGCCGATGCAGCCCATCAGCTGCGCACGCCGCTGGCGGCCTTGCAGACCCAGGTGGAGGCCTGGGCCCTGAGCGGGCAGGAGGCCAGGCGCCTGGCCAAGCGGACAGGGGAGCAGGCGCAGGTCGTGCTCACGGTGGAGCAGATCGAGCAGTTGCGCGATGCAACCCGGCGCACCTCCCAGCTGGCGCGTCAGTTGCTGGCCCTGTCGCGTGCCGATGCGCGCAATGCCGAGGTTCAGCCGTTGCAGGAGGTGGACCTCAAGGAACTTTGCGAGAGCATGCTCGAGACCTTCATCGATCGCGCCTCGATCAAGCATCTGGACTTTGGCCTCGAGGTCGAGCCTGCATCGGTCTGGGGCCATAGCTGGTTGCTGCGCGAACTGGTTTCCAACCTGGTGGAAAACGCCATCAAGTACACGCCCAGAGGCGGCAGCGTCACCTTGCGCTGCGGTCTGCGCCCCCGGCCCGTGGGCACGGACGATGCAACCCTGCTCCAGATGGCGGGTGTGCAGCAATGGGCTTTTGTCGAGGTTGACGATGACGGGCCCGGCGTGCCCGAGGAAGAGCGCAGCCAGATTACCCAGCGTTTCTATCGCGCCCAGGGAGTGATTGAAGAGGGAACTGGTCTGGGCCTGGCAATTGCCGATGAAATAACGCAATTGCATCAAGGTGTACTGAGTTTTTCAGATGGAAGTTTCGGTAAAGGCCTATTAGTAAGACTTGAAATTCCGGTTCAATCAGTTTCAGAAGGCAGTCATGAGGTATCTGAAGCTCTCAAAGGTTAATTTCTCGGTTACGCTTGCGTGTTGGTGAGAGCGGGGGTGAAAGTTCGGGGTGGAGACCGCAAGCCTGCTGTGTATTAAGGTTGGTTTGACGCACCTGACACCTACCGGTAAGGATAGTCGTGTGCTTAACAGTGCAACTGGCTGTGAGAAAATTGCTAATAAATACTGAGTCGCCTATGTCTGAGTCTGAAGTCCTGTCGCCTGTTTCCAATATTGAAAATCCCGCGGAGGACAGTCCTGCCGCTCCTGCCATGGCTCCTGCGCGCAAGCGCCCCAAGCCCGGCGAACGCCGCGAGCAAATCCTGCAGGCATTGGCCTCCATGCTGGAAAAGCCCGGTGCCGACCGTATCACCACGGCAGCTCTGGCTGCCCATCTGAGCGTGAGCGAGGCGGCCCTGTACCGTCACTTTGCCAGCAAGGCCCAGATGTTCGAGGGCCTGATCGAGTTCATCGAGCAGTCCGTCTTCACGCTGGTGCAGCAGATTGTGGGCCGCGATGTGCCCGAGGCCGCGCATGATCCGGTCACGAGCGTGCGCAATGCCAACCGCGTGGTGGCATTGCTGCTGCAGTTTGGCGAAAAAAACCCTGGCATGGTGCGCGTGATGGTCGGCGACGCCATCGTTTTCGAGCACGAGCGTCTGCAGACCCGCATGAACCAGTTCTTTGACCGCATCGAGTCCACCTTGCGCCAATGCCTGCGCCCTGCCGCTGGCGCCATGGGCTCTGCTGCACCGACGGCCGAAGCATCGGTTGCAGCCAGTGTGCTGACCTCGTTTGCGCTGGGACGTCTGCAGCGCTATGCCCGCTCGGGTTTCCGCCGCCTGCCCACCGAACACCTGGATGCCAGCCTGGCCATGATGGTCGTGGTCTGAGTCGCTCGTCGGGCACTCTTTCAGGAACGCCGCAGTCTCAGGACTGGCGGCGTTTTTTATTGCGCATCGAGGCAGCTGAGTCGGCAAAAGTCCTTGCGGGGAAAGGCTAAGTATTTACCCTGGATGGATTCAAAACCGGCCGGAAATTGTGCAAAATAGAACGAACGTTCGTTTTATTGAGAGTTTCATGGCCTCGTCCTCCGCTTCCCGTTCTTCAACTTCGCCCGCAGGTCGGGATGTGGCACACCCGGCTGGCCGCGGGGGGGCTGCGAGCAGGAAGACCAGCGCAAAGTCTCGCAAGCTGCACGCCGAGGCGCAAGCTGCGGTTAGCCCCAGTAAGGCCGTGGAGGGAGCTGCCACCAAGTCTGCGGGCCGATCGCTCGCAAAAGGTCAGCAAACCAAGGCCACGATTGTCGAGGCTGCGCTCAATCTGGCCACCCATATCGGGCTGGAAGGGCTGTCCATTGGCGCGATTGCCGAACTCACGGGCATGAGCAAATCAGGGGTGTTTGCCCATTTCGGCTCGCGTGAGGAATTGCAGATTTCCGTGGTGCACGAGTACCACGACCGTTTCGAGCAGGAAGTCTTCTACCCCGCCATCGAGGCGCCGCGCGGCATTCCGCGTCTGCGAGCGCTGTTTGGCAACTGGATGAAGCGCACCTCCATAGAGATCGACTCCGGCTGCATCTATATCAGCGGAGCAGTGGAGTTCGACGATCGCACGGGTCCGGTGCGCGATGCGCTGGCCGAGTCCGTCGGCACCTGGCTGGCTGCCATGCGCCGCACCATTGTGCAAAGCCAGGAATGCGGCGATCTGCGTGCCGATGCCGATGCCAGCCAGTTGCTGTTTGAAATTCACGGCCTGATTCTTGCCCTGCATTACGAGGCGCGCTTTCTGCATAGCGAGGGCTCGATAGAGCGGGCTCATGCAGGCTTCAACAACATTCTGGCGCGCTATGCCAGCGAGCCGCCAGCCGCCTGACGCCATTCACAACCCGCGTCAGTTCCAACCCCAAAAAAGCAAACCGTTCAACGCGCAACCATCACAGGAGACGACAAATGCCCAGCTACAACCCGCCACTGCGTGACATGCAATTCCTCATGCACGAGGTCTTTAAGGTCACCGAGACCTATCAGCAGATTCCCAAGTACGCGGAGGTCGATACCGACACCATCAACGCGGTGGTCGAAGAGGCGGGCAAATTTGCGGCCAATGTCACCTTTCCCTTGAATATCTCCGGCGACGAAGAGGGCTGCACGCTGAACAAGGAGACCCACGAGGTCACCACGCCCAAGGGCTTCAAACAGGCGTATGCGCAGTTCATCGAGGGCGGCTGGCCGGCACTGTCCTGCGATCCGGAGTATGGCGGCCAGGGTTTGCCGTTCGTGCTCAATTCGGCGCTTTATGAAATGCTCAACAGCGCCAATCAGGCCTGGACCATGTATCCCGGTCTGTCGCATGGAGCCTATGAGGCCCTGCATGCCTACGGCACGCCGGAGCAGAAGAAGACCTATCTGGGCAAGCTGACCAGCGGCGAGTGGACCGGCACCATGTGCCTGACCGAGCCGCACTGCGGCACTGACCTGGGCCTGCTGCGCACCAAGGCCGAGCCGCTGGCGGACGGCAGCTACAAGATCACCGGCAACAAGATCTTCATCTCGGCCGGCGAGCACGACTTCACCAGCAACATCGTGCACCTGGTGCTGGCGCGTCTGCCCGATGCGCCTGTCGGCTCCAAGGGCATCAGCCTGTTCGTCGTGCCCAAGTTCAAGGTGAAGGCCGATGGTTCGCTGGGCGAGCGCAACCCGATTTTCTGCGGTGCGCTGGAGCACAAGATGGGCATTCACGGCAATGCCACGGCCCAGATCAATATCGACGGCGCCATCGGCACCTTGGTGGGCGAGCCCAACAAGGGTCTGCAAGCCATGTTCGTGATGATGAACGCGGCCCGTCTGGGCGTGGGCAACCAGTCGCTGGGGCTGACCGAAGTGGCCTACCAGAATGCGCTGGCCTATGCCAAGGACCGCCTGCAGATGCGCAGCCTGTCGGGCGTGAAGGCCAAGGACAAGCCGGCCGACCCCATCATCGTCCACCCCGATGTGCGCCGCATGCTGCTCACGGCCAAGGCCTATGCCGAAGGCGGCCGCGCGCTGTCCACCTTCTGTGGCCTGCTGCTGGACAAGGAGTTGCACCATCCCGACGAGAAGGTGCGCAAGGACAGCGGCGAGTTGGTGGCGCTGCTGACGCCCATCGTCAAGGCCTTCATCACCGACAACGGCTGGACGGCGACAACCCTGAGCCAGCAGGTCTTCGGCGGCCACGGCTTCATCAAGGAATGGGGCATGGAGCAGTTTGTGCGCGATGCGCGCATCAACATGATCTATGAAGGCACGAACGGCATCCAGGCGCTGGATCTGCTGGGCCGCAAGATCCTGGGCAACCAGGGCGCGACGCTCAAGAAGTTCGGCAAACTGATCGCTCAACTGGTGGAGGAAGAGGGCGTCAACGAGAAGATGAGTGAGTTCATCACGCCCATTGCCATGCTGGGCGAGCAGATGACCAAGTTCACTACCGAGATCGGCTTCAAGGGCATGCAAAACCCCGATGAAGTCGGCGCCGCCGCCGTGGACTATTTGCGTGTGGCTGGTCATCTGGTCTTTGGCTACCTGTTTGCCCGCATGGCACAGGTGGCGCTGCGCGAGATCGCGGCCGGCAATGCCGATCCTTTCTATCAGGGCAAGCTGCAGACCGCGCGCTTTTACTTTGCCAAGCTGTTCCCCGAGACGGCGACGCTGATGCGCACCGCGCGCGCCGGCAGCCAGTCGCTGATGGACAGCGACGCGGCCCTGGCCTGATGTTCCGCAGGCGCATGCTGTGATGCTATTTAAAGAGTAGCTGCATGCGCCTATTCATCCCTTGTTTTGAATATAAAGGACTTGGAAATGAAAAAAATCAAAGCGGTGGCAGCTCTGGTATTGATAGCGGGCAGCATGTCCGCCGCTTGGGCGCAGATGTCGCCCGTGGGCACCTGGCGCAGCATGGATGAAAAGGAAAACACGCCCAAGGCGCAGGTGAAGATCACCGAGGCCGGCGGCGTGGTCACGGGCAAGGTCGAGGCCCTGCTGCGCAAGGGTGCGGACCCGAATGCGCTGTGCACCGAGTGCAAGGACGAGCTCAAGGACAAGCCCGTGGTGGGCATGACGCTGATCAGCGGTGTCAAAAAGGTCGAGGGCAAGGAGGTCTGGGAGGGCGGCAAGATTCTCGATCCCGAAAACGGCAAGACCTATACCGTGCGCCTGACGCCCGTCGACGACGGCCAGAAGCTGGAGGTGCGCGGCTCCATCGGTCCTTTCTGGCGTACCCAGACCTGGATCCGCGTTCAGTAAATCTCAAGACAGAAAACAGCCAGCGCCTCAGTCCCATGCTTTGTCCGTGGCAAGGCCGCTGGCCCTTAATGGAACATTGCTCATGTCCCGATTCAATGTGAAAAAAGTCGCCGTGCTGGGCGCGGGCGTGATGGGTGCGCAGATCGCCGCCCATCTGGTCAACGTCAAGGTGCCGGTCATTTTGTTTGACCTGCCGGCCAAGGAAGGCCCCAAGAGCGGCATTGCAGAGCGTGCCATTGCCAATCTGAAAAAGCTCAAGCCTTCGCCTATCGGCGTGGCCGATGATGTGGAACTGATCCAGGCGGCCAACTACGAAGAGCATATGAAGCTGCTCAAGGGCTGCGATCTGGTGATCGAGGCCATTGCCGAGCGCATGGACTGGAAGCTGGATCTGTATCACAAGATCGCTCCCTTCGTCGCCAAGCACGCGCTGCTGGCGTCCAACACTTCGGGCCTGTCGATCACCAAGCTGTCCGAGGCTTTGCCCGACGCCATCAAGCCGCGCTTTTGCGGCATCCACTTCTTCAACCCGCCGCGCTATATGCAGCTGGTGGAGCTGATCAACACGCCCACCACGCAGGCCGAGGTGCTGGACCAGCTCGAAGCCTTTGTCACCAGCATGCTGGGCAAGGGCGTGGTGCGCGCGCACGACACGCCCAACTTCATCGCCAACCGTATCGGCATCGCCGGCATGCTGTCCACGATGAAGGAGGTCGAGAACTTCGGTCTGTCCTTTGACGTGGTGGACGACCTCACGGGCAAGAAGCTGGGCCGAGCCTCCTCGGGCACTTTCCGCACTGCCGACGTGGTGGGCCTGGACACCATGGCCCATGTCGTCAAGACCCTGCAGGACAATCTGAGCCTGGAGACCGACCCCTTCTACGGCAGCTTCGGCACGCCGCCCGTGCTGGCCAAGCTGATCGAGCTGGGCAACCTGGGCCAGAAGACCAAGAAGGGCTTCTACAAAAAGGTCGGCCGTGACATCTTCCAGTTCGAGCTCGACAGCGAGGACTACATTCCCGCAGGCGGCAAGGCCGACGAGGTCTACGGCCGCATGCTCAAAAAGCCCGCTGCAGAGCGCCTTAAGCTGCTGCGCAATGCCGAGGGCAAGGAGGGCCAGTTCCTCTGGGCCATTTTGCGCAACAGCTTCCACTATGCCGCCGTGCACCTGCAATCCATTGCCGATTGCGCACGCGATGTGGACCAGGCCATGCGCTGGGGCTTCGGCATGAAGCAGGGCCCGTTCGAGCTGTGGCAGGAAGCCGGCTGGCTGGAGGTGGCCAAGATGGTGCAAGAGGACATCGACGCCGGCAGGGCGCTGTGCAAGGCGCCGCTGCCTCAATGGGTTTTCGAAGGTCCGGTGGCTGAGGCTGGCGGAGTACACACGGGCAATGGCTCGTGGAGCCCCGCGAAGAACCAATTCGTGCCGCGCCGTGTGCTGCCCGTGTACGAGCGTCAGCTGTTCCCTGAGAAACTGCTCGGAGAAACCGATCTGCCCGACTGGCAGACGGCTGGCACGACGATTGCCGAAACCAGGGCTCTGCGTACCTGGACGCTGGACGAGGATGAAAGCTCCTCCGGTAAGCGGGTCTTGATTGCCAGCATCAAGAACAAGATGCATGCCATCAGCCCCGAAGTCATGGAAGGCCTGATGGAGGCGGTGGATACGGCCGAGAGCGACTTTGACGCCATGG
The DNA here is from genome assembly GCF_001010305.1 of Comamonas sp. E6. Classification (NCBI taxonomy): domain Bacteria; kingdom Pseudomonadati; phylum Pseudomonadota; class Betaproteobacteria; order Burkholderiales; family Comamonadaceae; genus Comamonas; species Comamonas sp. E6. The sequence continues at coordinate 4,846 of NZ_BBXH01000022.1, read as the reverse complement.
TCATCTGGTCCGGCGATGCGCCCTTCAGCGTGGGCGCCGACCTGGAGGCCACCATGCCTGCCTTTGTGATCGGTGGTGCCGACGCCATCGAGAGCATCGAGCAGGAGCTGCAGAACCTGATGCTGCGCCTGCGTTATGCACAGGTGCCCGTGGTGTCTGCCATTCACGGGCTGGCGCTGGGCGGCGGCTGCGAGATGGCGGTGTATTCGGCACGTCGCGTGGCCCATATGGAAAGCTATATCGGTCTGGTGGAAGTCGGCGTGGGCCTGGTGCCCGGCGCCGGCGGCCTGACCTATATCGCGCGCCGCGCTGCCGAAAATGCTGCCACCAGCACCGGCAAGGATTTGCTGCCCTTCCTGACCGAAGGCTTCACGGCCGCCGCCATGGCCAAGGTGGGCACCAGCGCGCTGGAGTCGCGCAAGCTCGGCTATCTGCTGGACAGCGACATCGTCGTGGCCCACAAGGACGAGGTGCTGTTTGTCGCCATCAACGAGGCCAAGGCGATGGCAGCCAGCGGCTGGCGAGCGCCGCACAAGCGCAGCTTCCCCGTGGCGGGCCGCAGCGGCCAGGCCACCATCAAGGGCTCGCTCGTCAATATGCGCGACGGCGGCTTCATCAGCGAGTTCGATCAGCATATTGCGGGCCTTATCGCCAATGTGGTCTGCGGCGGCGATGTCGATGCCGGAACGCTGGTGGATGAGGCCTATCTGATGAGCCTGGAGCGCAAGGCCTTCTGCCATCTGATTGCCCACCCCAAGACCCATGAACGAATCCTGGGCATGTTGAACACCGGCAAGCCGGTTCGCAACTGATTTGATATGAGCATCCCCCTGAGTCGCTGCGCGCCTTCCCCCTTCTCTCGCTTTGCGGGAAGGGGGACGCCAGCAACGCTGCGGGGCGGCCCTTGCTCGCTGGCTGCTGATATGCGCCGCGAAGCAATTGAAGCCTTGCACACAGGTTAAAGAGCTAAGAGACAACCAAGGAATTTGGTCATGAAACAAGTACAAGACGCCTATATCGTTGCGGCCACGCGCACTCCCATCGGTCGCTCGCACAAGGGCTTTTTCCGCAACTACCGTCCCGACGATCTGCTGGCCACCACGCTCAAGGCGGCGCTGGCCCAGGTGCCCGGCCTGGATCCCAAGGCGATCGAGGACATCGTCTGCGGCTGCGCGATTCCCGAAGCCCAGCAGGGCCTGAACGTGGCGCGCATCGGTGCCGTGCTGGCGGGACTGCCCACCAGCATCGGCGGCATCACCGTCAACCGTTTTTGCGCCTCCGGTCTGTCGGCCGTGGCCATGGCGGCGGACCGTATCCGCGTCGGTGAAGCCGATGTGATGGTTGCTGCCGGCGTGGAGAGCATGAGCATGGTGCCCATGATGGGCAATGCGCCCAGCCTCTCGCCCAGCATCTTCGAGCGCGATGGCGATGTGGGCATTGCCTACGGCATGGGCCTGACCGCAGAGAAGGTGGCCCAGCAGTGGAAGGTCTCGCGCGAGGCGCAGGATGCGTTTGCACTCGAATCGCACCGCCGCGCGATCGCCGCGCAGCAGGCCGGCGAGTTTGCGGCCGAGATCACGCCGATCGAAGTCACCGACCGCACGCTGAACATCGCCACGGGCGAAACCGTTGCCAGCACGCGCACCGTGAGCCTGGACGAAGGCCCGCGCCCCGATACCAGCCTCGAAGGCCTGGCCAAGCTGCGCACCGTGTTTGCGGCGCGCGGCACGGTCACTGCGGGCAATAGCTCGCAGACCAGCGACGGTGCGGGCGCGCTGATCCTTGCCAGCGGCGATGCCGTCAAGCGCTTTGGCCTGACGCCGCTGGCGCGCTTTGTCAGCTATGCCAGCAAGGGCGTGCCGCCTGCCATCATGGGCATTGGCCCCATCGAGGCCATTCCCGCCGCGCTGCGCTACGCGGGTCTCAAGCAGGACGATATCGACTGGTACGAGCTCAACGAGGCCTTTGCTGCCCAGTCCCTGGCCGTCATCAACACCCTGGGGCTGGACCAAAGCAAGGTCAACCCTATGGGCGGTGCGATTGCACTGGGCCATCCCCTGGGGGCAACCGGTGCCATCCGTGCCGCCACCGTGGTGCATGCGCTGCAACGCAAGCAGCTCAAGTACGGCATGGTGACCATGTGCGTGGGCATGGGGCAGGGCGCGGCAGGTATCTTCGAGCGCGTCTGAACGCCGCCGCCATGCAGACCACCCAGTCGCAAGCCTCTGTGCAGGTTCCGCTGCAAGCCGCCGTGCAATGGACGGAGATGGCCTTGCCCATCTCCGTGGGTTCGGCCCATCTGGTGCTGCGCCAGTGTCAGCCCAGGGCGGCAGCGCCGCTGGCGCAGGTGGTGGTGGCTGGCGCCATGGGCGTGCAGCAAAGCTATTACCAGGCCTTTGCCCGCTGGCTGGCGGAGCAGGGCTATGGCGTCACCACCTTCGACTACCGTGGCCATGGCCTGTCGCTGCAAGTGCCGCTGCGTGACGCCAGGGCCGACCTGCTGGACTGGGCCAAGGACTGCGAGCTGGTGGCAGCGCAGCTCAAGCAGCAGTTTCCCCAGCAGCCGCTGATCTGGATCGGTCATAGCGTGGGCTCGCAACTGCCGGGCCTGGCCTCCATTCCCCTGCCCATCAACGGCTTGCTGTCTGTTGGCAGCGGCAGCGGCTACTGGCGCGACAACGCGGCGCCAACCAGGCGCATGGTCAGGCTGTTCTGGTGGGGAGTCGCTCCGCTGGTCACTGCGTTGTACGGCGCGTTTCCGGGGCGCAAGCTGGGCATTGTGGGCGATCTGCCGGCAGGCGTGATCTGGCAATGGCGTCGCTGGTGCCTGAATCCTCTGTACGCCATGGGCGCGGAAGGCCGCTGGGCGGCCGAGGCCTATGCGGCAGCCCACTATCCCTTGCATGCGCTGTATTTCGAAGACGACGAAATGATGTCGCTGGCCAGCGTGCAATCTTTGGTGGACTGGTACAAAAGTGCGCCCAGCACGCTGGAGCGTGTCGATCCGGGCCTGGCTCCGTCCGGACGCATAGGCCATCTGGGGTATTTCAAGGAAGAGATGCGTGAGCTACTGTGGCAGCCCCTGTTGCCCTTGCTGCAGAGCTGGCGCGACGGTGACCGTGGCCCAGGCAAACCCTTGTTCGGGCCGCTTGAGTCACCTGTTTGACGGCTTTCATTCCCGCCCTTGGGCAACACTGCCAATCATGAGCACAGACCTCCACCCCTTTGATCGTGCCGTGGCGCTGAGCGCTACGGGCGTGCCCAATCAGTACCAGGGAACGGCTTCGCCCGATTACTGGAATATGGTCGGCCCTTATGGCGGCATCACGGCGGCCAGCCTGGTGCAGGCCATCCAGCAACACCCTCAGTGTCTGGGCGATCCGCTGTCCATCACCGTCAACTATGCGGCAGCCGTGGGGCCGGGCGCTTTCGAGATCGAGGCCAGGCCGGTGCGTACCAACCGCTCCACCCAGCACTGGCTGCTGACCATCACCCAGCCCGATGCCGAAGGCCAGCCGCAGATCGTGACCACGGCCACGGCCGTGACGGCGGTGCGTCGCCAGACCTGGAGCGTCAGCGATATGCCCATGCCCGAGGTCCGGGCTGCTGCGGAGGTGGAGCGCGTGCCGCCGTTGTTCAAGGCCTCCGAGTGGCTGACCCGCTACGAGATGCGATTTGTGGACGGCATCCTGCCGCGTGAGGAGGACGGTGCCGAGCGCGACAGTCTGACGCGGCTCTGGGTGAGAGACAATCCGCCGCGTCCGCTGGATTTCGCGTCGCTGGCTGCGGTCTCCGATGTGTTCTTTCCGCGGGCGTGGCTGCGCCGCGCCAAGCGCGTGCCGGCGGGTACGGTGTCTATCACTGTCTACTTCCATGCCGGACGCGAGGAGCTGGCTGAAGCAGGTGACGGATTGCTGCTGGCGCAGGCGCGAGGGCAGGAGTTCCGCAACGGCTTTTTTGACCAGACGGCTCAGTTGTGGAGCCAGTCCGGTCAGATGCTGGCGACCAGCCACCAGATTGTTTACTACAAGGAATAGCGCGCCGAAACCAGCGAGCTGTTCACATCATTCACAAGGCAAGACCATGAGCAATACCCAGGATAGCCAGGACATCCTGGTGCACACCGAAGAGGGCGTGTGCACCATCACCTTCAACCGTGCGGCGAAGAAGAACTCCTTCACCGAGGCCATGTACACCCAGATGGCGGATGCACTGGCGGCCGCCAAGGTGGACGCAGGCGTGCGCGTGGTGGTGTTTCAGGGCGACATCGCCATCTTCAGCGCGGGCAACGATATTGCGGACTTCCTGAAGCAGGCCTCAACCCCCGGTGCAATGGGGGCCGATGCGCCCGTGTGGCGTTTTCTGCAGGAAGTCTCGGCCTTCCCCAAGCCTCTGATTGCTGCCGTCTGTGGTCCGGCAGTGGGTATTGGCACCACGCTGCTGCTGCACTGCGATCTGGTCTATGCCGGCGATAACGCCGCATTCTCGCTGCCCTTCATCAACTTGGGCGTATGCCCCGAAGCGGCATCCAGCCTGCTTTTGCCCCAGATGCTGGGTTATCACCGCGCTGCCGAAGCCCTGCTGCTGGGCGAGCCATTCATGGCAGAAGCCGCGCTGGAGGTGGGCCTGATCAACCGCGTGGTGCCGCCCAGTGAATGCAATGCCGTGGCACAGGCCCAGGCCAGGAAGCTGGCGCGCAAGCCCCTGTCCTCGCTGATCGAGACCAAGCGCCTGATGAAGGGCGGCCAGGCCAAGGCAGTGGGCGAGCGTATCGTGGAAGAAGGCGCGGTCTTCGCCCGCATGCTGCGCGAGCCCGCGGCCAAGGAAGCACTGACGGCCTTCATGG